>NZ_LT629752.1:300000-600000 GCF_900105145.1 Polaribacter sp. KT25b
GGTGTCTATTAAATTTTCTAGTAGCCGTTTGAGTTTTGGTTAATACATCATTTGCATCTTTCATATTTGCCTTCTTCATTTCTGGAAAAACAAAATCATTTTTTCCTTTTTGTGAAGATTTGTATTGTTCTAAAATAGGAATCACTTTTTCTGGGATTTTTAAGGCTACTAATTTTTGGTTCTTGTTCATTCGGTAGTGTAATCGTCCATCAACGAAATCAGACCATTTTAATTGCAAAACATCTCCGATACGAATTCCTGCAAAATAGAAACTTGTTAACCAAATATTAATAGCGTGGCGTTGAGCAGCACTTTCTAATTTAATATTTTCTAGAAGTAGAATCTCTTTTTCATTTAAGCCTATTTTTTCTGTTTCTGGAATTTTAATCTGAATTTTGCCTTTTCCAAAGGGATAAAACTTTCTGTCTACAAAATTTTGAGTGATGGCAATATTGTAAACTGTACGTATAAGTATCAAGTAATTGACAACAGTTCTTTGAGAAATTTTTCTAGTTAAAAGTAAATGTGATTGGAATTTTTTAAGCAAAGTAGATGTTAAATCTTCTAATAAGAATTTATCAGATTTTATAAATTGTTTGAAAACCTTCAAACGTCCTTTTTCTGTTTTTATCTGATGGAATTTATTTCTGCCCTTTAAATTTTCTAAATGGATTTCTGAAACAAAAAAGAAATCATTTGAACGTTCTTCTAAGGTGATTTTTGTCTTAATATTTTTAACGCTTGCTTTTTTGTTTTCTGCAACAACTTCTAAAAGTGTATCGTTAGCTTCTGATATTTTTTTTGCAATTAAATTATTTAATCTAACCGAATTAGAATGTGATTTTTTTACACGTTTATTTTGAGCATCCCAATATTTTTCTTCAATATACTGTCCAATATATAAGAAAGTCGATTTTCTGTTTTTAGTGATACGTACCGCTAAAGGAAACAAACCTTGTTTGTTTGGTTTTTTGCGCAATGTTGCCGATATTGAACTCATAAATTTATTTTACTAAAACAAAGATACAAATTTGGTACAACATAGGTACAACAAATAGTGTTTTAAAACGGTTTAATTCAGGTTTATTTAATGTTTAAAAAATTTAAAATACTGACAATTAGTGTGTTTGGATTCACGGTGGTGTTAATTACTGAAAACTCATAACCCGAAGGTCACTGGTTCGAGTCCAGTTCCCGCTACAAGTATTAACAAAGCTTCACATTTCTGTGAAGCTTTGTTAATTTCTTTCTTAAAACACACCTAAAACGGATCAAGTCAAAAAGTTGTGGGATTTGATTATTTTCATCCCATTTAGTAAGTCTTATCAGAGCTGAAGTTTTGTTTTTGAGTTGTTGAATATCCAAGATGTTCTCTTTTTTATCCAATATTTATAGGGTTTTACTTAATATACAGCAATTATATCCCATGTTTTTCTTAATGAAATATTCTCATCTATTTTATCTCCCAATCCTCCTTCTTTGGTTATGACATAAGTCTTAGACAAACCTCGTTCTTTATCGTAAAACAATATGTATGTACTATTAGAAATAGAATATGGTAATATAATGTCCCATGATGTATTGATAGCATTATCGTATACTTTTGCACCCATTTCTCCATCATTTGTTAAGATATAACTTTTATAAATACCTCCATTATTGCTGAAGAATGATATAATATTAATGCCTTTTACTGAATAAGTATTTATAATATTCCAATCTTTACTTAGTTCAGCCTTTTCATAAGTTTTAGTGCCTAATTGACCATTTTTAATAGAATAATTCTTAATCACACCATTCATTTTGTCATAGAATGTTATAAATGATGAATTTGCTGTTTCAAATGATTGGATCGAATACCAATTTTTATGTAAACCTGCCTTCTCAAAAGTTTTAGAACCTAATTCACCATTACTTGTTAATGAATAAATTTTCATTACTCCTTTGTCATTATCATAAAAAAGAACATATCTTTTATCATTTTCGGTTATGGGTATTATTATGTCCCAATCTTTATTTAAACCCGTTTTGTTATAGGTTTTAACACCAAGGCTACTATTAGAAATATCATATATTTTAATAGTACCATTTTCATTATCATAAAAAAAAGCAAATGTTTTTGAATCTGCTTTATATGTAAATACTTGATCCCATGACTTATTTAATCCCTCTTTATCATAAGTCTTTGTACCTAGTTTACCGTTTTCACTTATATCGTAAATTTTATTTACTCCATTTGATTTATCAAAAAAGAAAATAGTGTTTTGTTCAACAACTTTTTTCTCATACGAATTATCTAGAATCAATTCTAATAAACTTCTTAATGTTTGTGCATTAGATTTACTAATTGAAAAAAATGCTAATAAAATAAATATAAAACGTACCTTCATACAATGTTAAATTTTTAATGTAATTGCTTACTCTTAACGATTTTCTGCTTACTCGCCTAGTTTTTATTTTGGATGGATTAACAAGGTTATTTATCCATTATCTTTATATGTAAAGGTGGTTAGCCTAATTTTTTAACCTGCTTAACAATTTATCTGTTATACTTTTCTTTTGAGATAACTGTTTATATAGGATTAGTATTTTTTATCAATTTGGAAAAAAATAAATACGTTTTATAAGCTTATTTAGAATTTTTGTTTTTTCTTTAACTATGATTTAATCCTATAATTTATCAATTGAATTTTTAATCTTTTTAAAACTAGTTTTTCAAATCGTGCAATGCAAGTATAGGAATATTGGCATTATTACCTAATTCTTTAACCATTGGATTAGAAAAAACACTGCCGAAGAAATGATGTTTTTTATTGAAAAAAGCAATCATTTCACTTTCTCTACTTTGTGAAAAACAGCGAATACCTTCGTGTAAATTAGAGTTGTAAAGCTCGTGATGAGTAAAGCTGGTAGAAGCTAAAATATGATTTAGTAAATTTTTATTTTTAAATTGTTCCTTGCTAAATTCTTTGTCTTTTTTAATGTGTAAAATTCTGATTGGAGCTTTTAGTAATTTAGAAATTTCTATTAAAGTAGTCAATTCATTTTCTTTATAATCAGCTTTAAAACTAGTAGGAAATACAATCTCGTTTGGATGTTTAAAACGAACGTTTCCTGGAATAACAAACACGGGGCAGTTTCTAACTTCTTCCATCGTAATTACTGCATTACTACCAAGAATTATGTTTTTATCGTCTGTTTCTCCACGTGTTCCCATTATAATTAACTTAATGTTTTCTTTTTCTATAATTTTTTTAAGCACATTGTTAAAAGAACCAAATTCATTAAGAAAATAGAACGTATGCTTGCTGTTTACATTATTAAAAAGAGCATGAGTTTTTAATTTTTGAATATTTTTTTCAGCTCTTTTTTTTACCTCATTTAATTTTTTATCCGTAGGCTCTGGACTTAATAAATTATTTTTAGAAAAGCCGGGAAGATAATAGGTATGTAAAATATAGAATTCGCAAGGTTCTTCTTTGTAAAGTTCAATAGCATAACTTATTGCATTTAATGCATTTTTTGAAAAATCTGTTGGAAGTATTATCTTTTTTTTCATCAGTTTATATTTACAATTTATTTAATAAAATTAGCTAAACAGGTTGTTAAAAGCTATCACAATCATCAGTTGAAATTAGGTAAAATCAATAATGGATTTCTAATGTGATATGTTATTTCTTTTACTACATTTTCCCTAAATAAATCACTAATAAAGTTGTGTTTATAATAGCAAAAAGTTAACATACATAATTGCTCTTTGTAAACATATTCCATAATAGTATCTGCCTTACTTTGTCTTTTAGGTAGCCAGTTTAGTTCTATGTTTTCATCTTTTGAAATTTCTAGCAAATTCTCAAGATTTGCTAGTTTTTTTGCATTAAGTTTTTCATGTTCATAAACATAAATTATGGTTGTTTTTGAATTAAATAATTTACTAATTTCCTTTAATGGTACTAACTGTTCATTAGTATAAGATCTTTTAAAACTAGAGGCAAATCCTATTTTTTTGGGTTCTTTATAATCTATTTCATCAGGAATAATTAAAATAGGTACTTTTTTTATTGTTTGTATTGCTCTAAAACTATTACTGCCAACAAATATTCTTTCTGTAGCTGTTTTACCTTTACTTCCCATTACTACAAAATCTACATTTTCTGATTCAATAAACTCATTAATTGCTCTTGTTAATAATAATGAGGTAGCAATTATTTTAAAAGTATGTTTTGTAGATTTTAATTCTTTAATGAGTTTGCATTTTATAGCTAAACATGTTGCTTCTGATTTGTGAAATAGTTTATCAATATTTACTTGAGATATATCTAAATCTATAACACTTGAGTGCCTAGAAACTTCAGCTTCAAACGAGTTTAAAATAATTAAATGAGCCGGTTCTTTTTCAAATAATTTTGCCGCATAAAACAAAGCACAATAAGCATTTTTTGAAAAATCTGTTAGCACAAGAATATTTTTCATAAGAAAGTGCTTCTTTTAGTTTTTTATCAGTTCATTTGAGGGGATTACTAAGAATGGAATGTTTGTGTGATATACCATTTGATTAACGATAGGTTTAAAAAGTAAGTTTTCAAAGAAGTTATGATGGTTTTGAATCATTATTAAAAAATTTATTCTATTTTCAATTTCAAAATCTTCGATAGCTTCAATAAGGTCATGCTTTTCACTGCTATGAAAAAAATGATGAGTATCTTTAAAATAGGTGTCTAAAAAGGTTTCTATTTTTTCTTGTTTTTCTTTTAAAGGAATATCTTGATAAACATTTAAAATATGTAATTTAGATTTATGCTCTTTGCATATTTTTTTTATTAGTGGAAGGTATTTATTAGATTTAATAGCTTCATAATTTGTAGGAAATAAAACTTCGTTTGGTTTCT
The DNA here is from genome assembly GCF_900105145.1 of Polaribacter sp. KT25b. Lineage (NCBI taxonomy): Bacteria > Pseudomonadati > Bacteroidota > Flavobacteriia > Flavobacteriales > Flavobacteriaceae > Polaribacter > Polaribacter sp. KT25b. The sequence continues at coordinate 304,890 of NZ_LT629752.1, forward strand.
CATATTTAAAATCCGAAGGAATAGCAATTACTGGGCATTTTAGTTTTTTAATGGTTTGCATTGTATTTGTACCAATAAATATTTCTTTAGCTCCTGTAGCTCCTTTTGTTCCCATAATTATCAAATCGATGTTATTTTCTTTAATAACCCTTCTCATTTCTGATATAAAAAGATTAAATGAAGCCATAGGAATAAATGAGTGGTTTGCATTATTAAACTTCTTTTTTAATTGATCTTCTATTTTTTTGAGTTTTTGTTTAGCAGCCTCTTTTTGTATTTCTTGTAAAGTAAGTATAGAATAGCTATCTACTAAATCTTCTGCTCCAGAACTTATAGGTATATCGGTATGAAGAATGTAAAACCTACATACTTCGTTTTTGTATAGTTGCACAGCATAGGAAATAGCATTATCTGCATTTTTTGAAAAATCTGTGGGTAGTAATATATGTTTCATTAAAGTGTGGATTTAATATCTCAAAGTTAACTACCTACTATTAGATATAAAATGACTTATGTCATTTCTTCTATAAATCTAGTTGCTTAATTTTATCTTAAATTACACTGGATTTAATAAAAAATAAATACAAAATGAAAAGTAGTTTTAATTCCATTATCTCATCAGAAGTTCCTGTACTTGTAGATTTTTTTGCAGACTGGTGTGGTCCTTGTAAAACATTAGCGCCAATTTTAAAACAAGTAAAAGAAACGCTTGGGGATAAAGTGAAAATTGTTAAAATAGATGTAGATAAAAACACATCTATTTCATCTAAATATAATGTAAAAGGTGTACCAACGCTACTATTATTTAAAAACGGACAGCAAATATGGCGTCAATCTGGTGTGGTGCAAAAAAATGTCATTATCGATAGAATTAAAAAGGCATAGTTGTATGTTTAATTTTCTTTTTCTTGTATTTTTTTGTTTCTTTTTTCTATTCTTTCTTGTTTTTTAAAATATCCTCTAAAAAAGAAATTGTGTTTTAACGCTTCCATATTTTCATTTAATTTATGTGAAGCTTCTTTAATTTCTATCATTGTAGAATCTATTGTTTTTGGTAAGGTTTCATTTTTTGTAAGATAATTAAAAGTGTTTTCACTATTTTTTATTCCAGAAATAATTTCCTCTAGTTGTTTTGTTGTTTCTAAAAAAGTTGTGCTAGACTGTTCAAAGTTAGAAACTATTTGTTTTACCTGATTTCCCATAATAGTGTCATTAACTAAAAGACCTAAAGCACTTTGTTCCATATTAATTTTTGAGAATTTATTGTTTAAAGTGCCAATGAGTTTATTTGTTCCGTTTGTAGTTTTTTTTAAATTAACTAACGTAGCTCGAATATCTTTTGTTAATAAAGAGTCTGTAATTAGCGCACCTAAAGCGCCTTCTCCTTTTAAAATTTTAGTAGTAATTTTTAATAAATCTGATGTTAACAAAGCTGCATTTTTATTGGTTACATTAAGTGTAGATAACATATCTTCTGTGCCAACTTTATTATAAGATGTAATTGTATCAGCAGAAATAACCGCACGTAAATTCTCTTTTCCAGGAATAATATTGATAACCATGCTTCCTACCAAACCATCAGAACTTATACTTGCAATTGCGTCTTTTTTAATGAAGGCTCCTGTTTTAGTATCAATCATCATTTGTACAACTATTTCTGTATTATTTATCATATTTATACTGCTAACAGTACCTATATTTATACCAGAATAACGAACGTTATTTCCTAATTGTAATCCATTAACATTTTGGAATACTGCATAAAGTTCAATGTTTTTAGTAAAAAGATGTTGTCTGTTTCCAATAAAATAAAGGGTAACTAATAAAATAAGAGTACCAATTACTACAAATATGCCAACTCGAGTTTTATGAGGATCTGTTTTTTTTATCATAATAAAATTTTTAAATAATAAGATTAATTAAAGTACTCATTCCATTTGGTTTATAAAGCGGTAAATAGCGTGTCATCGTATTTAATTTTTAAAAAAGGCTTTAATTTTTATGTCTTCGGATGTAGAAAGTTCTTTAAAAGTACCTTCTGCATAATTAATTCCGTCTACTAATAAAATCATTCGGTTGCTAATTACTCGTGCGCAATCCACATCATGCGTAATAATAAGAGATGATGTTTTATATGTTTTCTGAATAGTTCTCATTAACTGAATGATTTCTTTTGCAGTAATAGGGTCAAGACCTGTTGTAGGTTCATCATATAAAATAATTTTTGGTTTTAAGATTAAAGCTCTTGCTAATGCTACTCGACGTTGCATTCCGCCAGAAAGTTCTGCTGGCATTAAATCTATTGTATTTGCTAACCCTACATTTTGTAGTGCTTCTATTACTAATTCTTCATCTGTTTTTGTTGCATCTGTTTTGTCTCTATTTCTACGTAACGGAAATTCTAAGTTTTCCCTAACTGTCATAGAATCATACAATGCGCTGCCTTGAAATAAAAAACCAATTTCTGTTCTAAGAACATCTAATTCTTTTCTGCCTAGTTTTAGAATATCAAGATTTTTAATTGTAATACTGCCACTATCAGCCTCTAATAAACCCACCAAACATTTTATCATTACAGATTTTCCAGAACCAGATTTACCCATTACAACCAGATTTTCTCCTTCGTATAATTTTAAATTAAAACCATTTAGCACATGATTTGTACCAAAGCTTTTATGTAAATCTTTAATTTCTAAAACAGGCTGTATGTTGTCTTTTGTTTTTATCATAACTTAAAGAAAATATCTGTGATAAATACGGCAATAAAATCGATAATAAATAATAACATTGATGTGTAAACCACTGCAGCATTCGATGCTTCACCAACACCAACAGTACCTTTAGAACAATTATATCCTTTATAACAACCTACTAAACCAATAGAAAAACCGAAGAAAAAAGATTTTACGGTTGCGGGAAGAATATCACTAAACTGCAGCGCGTCAAAAACTTTATTAAAATATAAAAGATAAGAAACTTCCCCTTTTAAATTCTCTACAAGTGCAGATCCAAATAAAGCAATAGCGTCCCCCATAAGAATAAGTAACGGTAGCATTAATGTTGCTGCTAATATTCGTGTTACAACTAAGTATTTAAAAGGATTTGTTCCTGATACTTCCATCGCATCAATTTGCTCTGTAACTTTCATTGAACCAAGTTCGGCGCCAATTCCAGAGCCAATTCTACCGGCACAAATTAGTGCAAAAATTACGGGTCCTAATTCTCTTACAATTGATAAACTTACCATTGATGGCATCCAAGAAGTAGCTCCAAATTCTAAAAGTGTAGGTCTAGATTGTAGCGTAAAAACCAATCCTAAAATAAAACCTGTAACACCAATTAATAAAAACGATCGATTACCAATTTGGTAACATTGTCTTAAAAATTCTTTCCACTCAAAAGGAGATGTGAAAACTTCTCTAAAAAAACGAATGGCGAAATAAATTATATCGCCAACTTCATTAAAAAAGAGTTTGGTACTTGCTTTTATAGAGTTCGTTTTGCTCAATTTTTATCAATTATTTAAAGCTAATTTAGAGTAATTTTAGCTATAGATAAATGACTTTGATCAGTTTACATAGTTGTAAATATTGTGTGTTAATCTTGTTTTAAGAGGGTTTTGACTACTAATCTTATTGTACGCTTCTAGAGAATTTATACATTATTTTTTATCTAAATGACACAAGTCATATCGATTAAAGATGAAATAATCAACCTTTGTAAAATCTCAATTCTTAACATCAATTATTCTTGTTAATGAGGCTAAATTTATAAGAATTAGATTGTTGTTTAAAAAGCATATTCAAACAATTACACTTCATTTAAAATCTAATAATTATGATAGAACAAATAAAAATTTTCGACTCAAATGTAATCGCTATTGAGGTAATTGATGGTTTTACCAAAATAGATGAAAAAGTTTGCGAGAGAATATTCCAGAGAAAAATAAGTAAGGGTTTTAAGTCTATTAATATCCTTGTAAGGGTTGATAAGGTTAAAATTTCTAAGTGTAAGGTAAAAGTCTTTTTTGAAGATATTATATGGTTATCTAGAAATTATAATAAAATGGGGCGTTTTGCAATTGTAGCTCATTCTGATTTGTTAAAAGCTTTAGTATCTATAGATAATTTGTTTTTTGCCAAAACAAGCAAAGGAAGAGAAGAACGATATTTTGATGTTTCTCAAATAGAAGAAGCCTTTACATTTGTTATTGCTAAAGAATAATGAATTTACATAGAAAACGAAAAAAAGGGATAAATAACTTTATAATTAATTTGATTCAACTGCTAATAAAATAGCTATATAATGACAAACAGCTGCTGCAAGTACAAAAAAATGCCAGACAGCGTGATTATAAGGGTATTTTCTCCATAAGTAAAAAATAACGCCTATAAGGTAAAGTCCGCATCCAATTAGAAGCATTGTTAGGATGTTAGAAGGAATACTTTCAAAAAATGTTCGCCCACCAACAATCATAATACAGCCCATTACTATATAAATTATTGTTGATAAAATATTCCATTTTCCTGTAAAAAAAATCTTAAAAATGATTCCGAATGCAGTTAAACCCCACAAAACAGATAGTAACGTTATACCAAAAGAATTGCGCATATACATCAATAAAAAAGGAGTGTAAGTACCAGATATTAAGAAATAGATACTGATGTGATCAAGGATTTCAAGTGTGTGTTTTGCTTGGGCGTGCTGTATGCTATGATAAAGTGTAGAAAAGGTGAAAAGTTGTAGAAAACAAAATCCATAAATAGCCGCACCAATAATACCAATCGTATTATCACTTTTAATAGCAAATGCTATAAGAATAGGAATACTTACAATGCCAAAAATGATTCCGAAGCCATGTACAATGCTGTTTACGAGTTCTTGTTTAATCTGTGTATTTGAATCCTTAACTTGCATAAAAAGTGAATTAATCTACTTATTATTGTTTCAGTATTTTCTGTAAAATTACTCAAATCTATGCTTATGTTGGTTGTAAAAGTTATTTAATTTTACTTGCAATTTATGCTCTTTTTTATCCAAAAGAGTTCTTTTAATTTCTTTCGTTATTTTATTAAATGTAAACTTTTAATTATCAACTTTATTTAAATTTTTATTTCTCATAACAGGAGCATAAAGAAAAATATTTATACCAATTATGATAAAAAGTAGTCCAAAACCTTCTATGTTTATTTCTTTATTTATTTCGGGAGAGTACTCGAGTATTACAACTCCAAAACCTACTATTAATGCTAAAAGTAAACGAATAAAAATAATTTTATAACTTACTTTTCTGTCTAAATTAAAAAGCCAACTACAAAAAATAATTTCTGATAACGTATAAAAGAGAAACAGAAAAGAAGTAAAATTTATAAGTGTTTCTATATTTTTACAAAACAACAAAACAGAAGCTCCATAAACCATCATTGCTAATGCATGCATTTCATGATAAGTAAATTCAACTTGTTTTCTTTTGCGATAAAAAGCTGTTACTAACGCTAAGATAGCTCCTGTAATTAGAGATAATCCTAAGCTAAATTTTATGTTTTCGAATGTAAAATACTTAGAGAAAATAAGAAAAAAACCTCCCAGTATTGTAATTGAACCATATAAATGTGTGAAAAGATTATTTTTCATGATTAAAAGTTTAAATATTATTAAGAATGTTTATTAATTTAATTTGAACTTCTTTACTAGTTGTTTTTAATCCATTTTTAATTATTTAAATGGTTATATTCTTTAACTTGCATATCATATAATTGCTTTACAATACTTACTCTGCCAGTATTTTTATCATATTCTTTTCTTTCTAAAACAGGTTTTGAGTATAAATGCAAACACGCCGATCGATGCTCAAATGAATTTATATACCTATAAATAGTTTTTGATTTTTGCATATATGAGTAACTCAAAGAATTCATTAAAATTGAGCTTACCTGTTCTAGTCCTTTTTTTTCTTTTGATATTCTATAGCGTTCTTCTATAAATTGCCCAGATATTGGATGAATCCATGCTTCTTTAGAATCAATGTCGTGTATTGGACTTTGTTGACCTTTTTCCCAACATGATAAAACTAACTGATAACGTTTATTTTTAAAAAGGCTTACTCTTCCTGGCCTGTATTCCTTAAATTTGAAATATTTTTCCCATTCTTTAAGTGGAATACTTATTTTTTTTAGAGCGTTTAGATAGCAGCTTTCTGTATTACTAATAGCACAAGTATTTAATGCTAAAATCAGTTTTTCTATAGTTTTTATTTTCATTTTGTATTAAATTATTCTATTTTTCTAACATAAATATTTATATAAACATCAAAAATTGACATTTCAATTACTCTTGTTAAAACTTAATTGAATAGAAATTTTAGGAAAATATTGTATAAAAGACCTAATGTTTTGATACTGATATTTTAATTAGTTTTTACAAGCTAATAAGTATAAATTACTCTTAATATAATATCAAAAATACAGATATTATAAAAGTATTGAAATGACCTAAGTCAGTGTTTTTAATTATTTGAAATTCAAATAGATAAAATTTTTTAATTCTAAGTAGTGTAGTTCTTTTTAAAGTTTTATCAGTAGAATTAAAAGATGTTAATTAAGGTGTTTGTAAAGATTTTTTTCTTTTAAAAAGAGAAGAAACTGAGAGTTTTAAACTCCCAGTTTCTAATTTGTGTAAAATTTATATTTTACACAACTTCCCCTAATTAATAGCGTTTTTTTAAATCTTTATTTTATTTAAATCATTCTTCAATTTTTAATCAACAAATAAATATAAAAACAGGAAGCCTAAACTCCCTGTTTTCTATTAAGGAACTATTATTTTTCTCTTAATTCCTGTCATTAAAAAAATCTATCTCTAGAGCCTTTTAAAATTAGGTTTAAAAAGAAAAACAACAATTAACTAACATAATATCTATTCTAATTTACAGAGAAAAGATATGTTTTTTTAAGAAATCGAGATATCTAGATATCTCGATTTCCTTGAAGGTATTAAATGTAATTTAAAACTTTTGCTAATTTGGAGCATCTCTATTTGTAGAAACGTAGTACAAAAAACTTAAAATACTTTTAGATAACCTCTAAACTCAAAGGGCATTGCTTCCTAAGAATCTATGTGTTTAATTATCAAAGAACTTATTTTCTTAATTATACATCAAATGTACAATCACTTTAAAAAGTTCCAAATGATCTGGGTCAGTTTAATTTTTTTTATAAAATATGTCATCTAACTCTATTGATTTTAAAATAGTTATATTTTTTAATTAAAATATTCTTACTGACCTCGGTCATTTTATTTCTTCTAATCTTATTGCACCTTTATGACTATAAACGAGAGCAATAAATATAATTTGTTGTTTTAATATTTATGAGAAAAAAAGTTAACATAAATTAAAATATAAGATCGATGAGTTTACTACAAAAAAATATAATACCAGGAAACCACGGAAAAGTATTTACAACAAATGCAAATGCTATGCATGATTTAAATGTAATTAAAACTCAATTATTAGAGTTGAGTGGTGTTAAAGATGTATTATTCAATTTTGATGTGTTTCCTAAAGAGTTTACTGTTTACACTTCTAAGTTAGTAGCTATAGAAGAAATAGAAAAAAAAGTGATATCTACAGGTTATCATGCTGTAACAAAAGATCTTTTTAAAATTTAGATTAGTTATAAAATAATATTTACTTAAACTCTTTTAAAGGAAAATAAATTAGAAAAACATATAAAAAATAATAACATGAAAACTAAAACATTAAATCCAAAAACAGAATTATTATTAGGTGCGGGTCTAAATATTCTTCACTTTGAAAGTAGAGAATGGTTAGAAATTATTGCCTTTTGGAAAGACGAAGTTAAGTTCTTTGATATTTTATTAAAGAAAAAAGAATCTTCAGAAAAAAACAATCCCCAATATGAAAAAATGTTGAGAAGCTTAGATAAAATTCATAAAGATTTGTTTGACGATTTAGAAGGTAGTATTGTTGAACATGAAAAATTATTATCTAGAATCTTAGATGGAGAAAAAGGAATTTCTGATAATGATTATCGAGAAAAACACCGTCATATTTTTTTAAGAATGGAAACTTTTACAAGTGACTTTAAAAACTTTAAAAAGGTTGTTTTTGAATATGCCAAAGGTCTATAATAAAAAAGCACTATAAAAAACACAAATTATGGGACTAATTATTTATACTAGAAAGCGCGAAACGTCTGATATTATTCAGAATTTTATGGACTTTTATTATGGTCTACAAATGAAGTATTTGGCAAGTGATCTTTTAAATAAAGGATTGTCATTAGAGCAAATTTCAGATGCTTTAATATTGGCTGTTAAAGTTGCAAGTTCTTCAGGTATTGGTGTTCATAAGCACTTTATGCCTATTTATAGTTCTATAAATCGAGAAATTATGAAAGATTGTAAACTTTCTAATTTGGGTTATGGATTGGTATTGATGAATGCTAGCCCCAATTTACCGGTTGTAGGAGATTTTCAAGTAAATATTTTAAAAGAGTTTTATAGAGGGAGACAAAACACACTTTAAAGTTTAGGGCTAGTAATTAAAAATCCTAAATTTTAGAATGAAAAAATTATCTGAATTGATTTTTATAAATAAAAGCTCAAAACAACTAAAAATAGTATTTTGAGCTTAGTATAATATTGTAAAAGATGAATCAAAAAAAATGGTTTTTCACTTCAATTCTTCTTAATAAATTTTAAGGTTTTTAATTCTCCTGATTCATGAAAAAGTGATAACATGTATATTCCATTTATTTTTGGTAACTGATAATTATTTAATTCAAGATTAGGATTTGTAGCACTAATTATAATTTCCTTGTTATAAAATGTTTTTCCTATAACATCTCTAATAACTAGATTGCTTTTTCCTAACATATCAACAGGAAATTTTACATTTAATTTTTTATTTACAGGGTTTGGATACATTTTAATTTTTTCAGTGCCAAAAACAGAATTATTAGAACTTTTTTTTTCAGTTTTTTCTACATTAACAGATTTAGCTGAATTTGACGTAATAGGATATCCGAAAATAAATATTTCGTTAATAGCTGCAAATACATTTTGATACATAGAAAAACGTAAATATCTAGTTGAAATATCTGTTGTGTTTTTACTCCATGTATTAAAAGTATCACAAGGATCTACAAATAAAGTATTCCAATTAGATTCATCACCATATTCTACTGTAAAATTGTATGTATCGTTCATGTCGTGTAAATTTATTTCTGATATATGATATTCTGTTCCTAAATCTATAACTGCATGATATGAAGTTTCATTCATTGCATAATCTGGTTTCCAAGAATTACTTGTTGCAGTTACGCCAGATTGAAAATCTAAATTTTGTTCATCAAATAAAAATAATGGTGAGTTTACACTTCCGCCTTCTACAAGATCTGTTACCATATTTGATGTTACAATTATCTGCTCGTCATCAATAGTTTCTTCTTCTTTTTCTGTTTCAATTTCTTCGTCAATAGGATATCCGTAAATAATTATTTCATTTACAGCTGCATAAGGACTATCTGTAATTACTAATCTCAAATAACGGGTAGAAATATCAGTTATATGTTTATTCCAAAATTGAAATTTATCCAAAGGATCAGTAAACAAATTAGTCCAGTTAGTTAAATCGCCATATTCAACTGTAAAATTGTGCGTATCATGCATATCATGAAGATTTATTTCTGATATATGATATTCTTGTCCTAAATCAATTACAACATAATATGGAGCATTCGCATTTGTGTAATAAGGTTTCCAAGAGTTGCTAATTGCATGTTCACCAGCCTTAAAATCTATTGCTTGTTCATCAAACAAAAACAAGGGCGAATTTACACTTCCTCCTTCTACAAGATCTGTTACCATATTTGGTGTAATTACTATTTGTTCTGGTTCTGGTTCAACTGGAAAGCCGTAAATAATTATTTCATTAACAGCTGCGTAAATACTTGTGTACATAGAAATTCTTAAGAATCGGGTTGTAACATCAGTTTCATTTTTACTCCAAATATTAAAAGTATTACAAGGATCTATAAAAAGTGTATTCCAATTAGATTCATCACCATATTCTACAGTAAAATCTTGAGAATTATGCATATCATGCAAATTTATTTCTGATATATGATACTCTTTTCCTAAATCTATAATTGCATGATATGAAGTTTCTTTCATTACATAATCTGGCTTCCATGAATTGCTTGTAGCATGTTCATCAGATTCTATATTTAAATTTTGTTCATCAAATAAAAACAATGGCGAATTTACACTGCTGCCTTGAACTAAATCTGTAATCATTTCTGGGCTAATAACAATTTGTTCTGGTTCTGGTTCAAAATATTCTGGACCTCCTGGCGCACCCATGTTTTGATATTCTATTGGATTTGTGCTTTTTAGAGAATAATCATTACTAGAAGGATCTGTAAATTCTATTTCAGGAATACTTGTTAAAGTGTTATTTTGTTCCGTAAAATTATTTATGTTACCAGATTGATTTAGAAAAAATATAGTATCTGTTTCATACTTATTATCTTGAACAGTTAAATAATTAAGTTCGTTGTAATTTTTTATTATTTGATTTCCTCTAACTTCTCTAAAATAATTTTGTTTGATGTTTATTGGTGTTAAACTATCCGTAAAAATGCGGTTATCTACAAACATTCCCATATTTGATGATATATAATTATTGGTAAATGAAGAATTTCCTTTACCATAAATAGCAATACCTGTAGTTGGGGCTTCAATTAGAATATTGTTATAAACATTAGCTACGCTGTTATCGCCAATTTGTAGTAAACTGGTTTGGTAAATCATGTTCTCTAAACCAGCGTTTAAGAGTGTGTTATTGTAAATCTCTACATCTTCAACCATGTTAGCAATTTGTATAGATTCTCTTAATGTGTTTCTTACAATATTATTGTAAATTTTAACATGTTTAAACTCCATTCCGGGTGATTTAGTTTCACCTAAATACATCCCTTCGGATACATTTTCAATAAAACAATCATGGATTATTAAATTTTCAAAAAGAGGATGAGGAGAAGGAGGATTACCATCATAATTTTTTTTAGCCATAATACCAAAAAAACCGTCGTGACTTATTTTTATAAATTCGGCTTCACAATCAGAACTTAAATCAGAAAAAGCCAATCCACAATTATCAGCAGATAATTGAAATCCGTATTTATAATTTGGATGTCCTGCTCCGCTAATTTTAATGTATTTACAATTTTCAAAAGTAATTGCTCCCCAACTGTAACTATTAGGACTTTCAATTTTAACTTGACCTCCTTTATTAATAATTACAAGCGGATTATTAATATCTCCATTTGTAAATTGAAATCGTAAAGGATTCGTTCTAGTAGAAGAAATAAAGATAGTATCTCCTCCAATAGTTGCTTTTCCTAATGTTTCTTCATTTACATGATAAGGAAAACTGTTGTCAATTATAAAGTTTTGATTTTGAGAATATGATTGTATACAAATAAATAAGGTCAGAAAAAAAAAGTAAATCTTTTTCATGGGGGATAGATTTAAATTAGTGAACTAATATACTAATTTATTTTACTTAACAGTTTAAATTAGAATAAAAACTATAAAATTATTGAAAATCAGCCTTTTTAATATTAAAAATTCATTTTTGTTGTAATTTTGTAAAGAGAATAAAAATGTTTCTTCTGTTTTTTATATTTAGTGTTATAGAAAAGTAATTAAGGTTAAAAGGATTAGAATATCATTTTATAATCTAAGTATTTGAGCATTAAAATGATTAAAAATAATAAAATGAAAAATTTAAAAATATTTTTTCTTGTTATATTAATCTTTCCAACTTTTGTTTTTTCTCAAGCAATAGAAATAGTTTCATTCAGTGAAAATCCGTTAGAAGTAAATCCTTTAATAGGAAACAATTTAACAATCAATTATAAATATTCTAGTGAACCTAATTCTGTAGGAAATCATATTTATATTGGTTTAGAGATTTTAGATAGTACGAACGAATTTTATGCTTCGGTTTCTGGTATAACTTTAGAAAATCAATCTTCAGGAGAAAATATAAAAGGAAATGTGCAGTTTTTTATTGGTAGTAATAATCAATTATCGGCAAATTTACCATCTGGATATTATTATCAAGTAAAAGCAGTTTTATATAAAAGTGGAGGTTGGATAGAAAATGCTTGGGCGGGTTATTGGAATACACCAACGTTGGTTTTTCAAGATACGAGTAATTTTAATTTTAGTACAAATAAAATCTCCAAAGGAGCAGATATAAGTTGGATGACCGAAATGGAATCCGAAGGATATTTTTGGAAAGATAATAATGGAAATACAAAAGAATTATTACCGTTATTAAAAGAATATCAGTTAGATGCTGTACGACTGAGAGTTTGGGTAAATCCAGAAAATTCTGGTGCAAATGGTTGGTGTAATATTGATGATTTAGTAAAAAAAGCAGAATTGGCAAATGCACTAAATATGGATATTATGATTTGTATTCATTACAGCGATTGGTGGGCAGATCCTGGTAAGCAAAATAAACCTGCTGCTTGGTCTGGATTATCGGTTCTAGAATTAGAAACAGCAGTTTCTAATCATACAACAGAAATTTTATCAGCATTAAAAGTAAAAAATATTACACCAAAATGGGTGCAAATTGGCAATGAAACTAGTAATGGAATGCTTTGGGATGATGGTAAGGCATCCGAAGGTGGTTTTGCAAATTATGCCAAATTTGTAAATGCAGGTTCAAATGCAGTAAAGACATTTAATAATACCATTAAAACTATTCTTCATTTATCAGAAGGAAATGATAATGGTTTATTTCGATGGAATATAGATGGTTTGCTTAACCATGGTTTAAACGCTAATAAAATTGATATTATTGGAATGTCTTTATATCCTGATGCAGATAATTGGAAAGAAATGACTGATAATGCGTATGCAAATATGCTAGATCTAAAATCTAGATATGGTAAAGAGGTAATCGTATCAGAAGTTGGTTTTAACTCAAATCAACCAAGTATTTCTTATCAATTTTTAGTGTATATTATAGAAAAAACAAGGCAAGCAGAAGGTTTGGGTGTTTTTTATTGGGAGCCAATTGCGCATGGCGATTTTACTTCTTATTCTAAAGGAGCTTGGGACGAAGATGGAAGTCCTTCTGTAGCAATGGATGCTTTTATGGATAAAACTACACTAAATGTTAAAGATTTTGAGAATGAAAATAACCAATTATTTAAAGTATATCCAAATCCGACTACAAACAATATTACTGTTAAAGGATTAAAAAATAAAATAACCTCTATAAAAATATACGATATTAAAGGTAAGAAAATAAGAAGTATTAAAACCGATAGTATTACAAAAACTATTGATATTTCTAATTTAAAAACAGGAATTTATCTTTTAAAAATAAATAATATGCATTCAGTTAAGTTTTTTAAAGATTAGAAACATAATTGATTTTAAATTAATAAAAACAACTTTAATTATGGTTTAAAGATTTATCTAAATACTTTTTCAATTTAGAGACAACTATTGATATTTAATTTTGAAATATTGTATATTTATATTTCGTTAATTAATTATGGATAAATTATTTTTTTCTTTCTTTTTACTGATTTTTACAGCTAATATTTACTCGCAAAAAGATTCTTTACAATTGGGAGATCGCTATGCAGATGATCAAATTTATGCAGCAATTACGTATGCACAATTTGATAGTCAACCATCTGGAGTTACTAAAAGTAGTTTTTCGTATGCAGTATCTACTGGGTTTTTAAAAGATATTATTCTTAATAAAAAAGGCAGTTTTTCTTTTGCGCTTGGTGTTGGTTATGGTTTTGATTTTTTTAACCATGATTTAAAAGTGTCAGAAATAAATAATAGCACGTTTTTTGATACATCAGAAAATATTAGCTCTAATGTATTTAAAGCCCATAATTTAGAGTTTCCTTTAGAAATTAGATGGAGAACTTCAACTGCTAAAAGATATGAATTTTGGCGAATTTATACTGGTGTAAAATTTTTATATAATATATCTAATACTTTTCAGTTTACAGAAAACGAAACAGCTTATAAGTATAAAGATGTTTCTGCTTATAGAAAATTACAATACGGATTAACATTTTCTGCAGGTTATACAGAATTTAATGCATATCTTTTTTATAGTTTAACTCCAGTTTTTGAAAAAGGAACAATTAATGGAGAAAATATTGATACTCGAGTCTTAAAATTTGGATTAATCTTTTATCTTCTATAATATATAATACATACTTAGTGGAGATAAAAATCCTATAAAAAAACCAATATAAACTTCTTTAGATGTATGTGCATTTAACTTTAGTCTAGCACTTGCCAATAAACCTGCAATTAAAAATAGTGCAATGATTATTATTATAAAAGATTGAGAGTAAATAGTACCTAAAACTATAAAAAAGCCTATTGCGATTCCTATTGATAATAAGTGAATACTAGCTCTTATTTGGAAGTAAAAAAGTATATAAATAATAAATAATCCTAAAGAAGTGGCATAAAAAAGCAAGCCTAAATCTCTTAGGTTTATAACGCTGTCTAGAGTGTTTCCTAAAACGTAAAATAAAGTTATCATTAATGCAAGAGGTAGTTTTCGCTCTTTTATACTTTCTGTTTGATATGTTTCTATAATTCTTAACCTTTTAAAAATAACTAATATCAACAACGGAATTAAGTATGTTACAACAAAAATAAGGCTTAGAATATTGATTCGTTGTTTGCTTTCAAAATTATTAGGAATCAATAAAAAATAAAGCATTACACCAATTGTTGGTACAACTATTGGATGTAAAATTACAGATATGAATTTATAAAAACGCACTATATTTCTTTACGTAAACGAGCTACAGGTAAATCTAATTGTTCACGATACTTGGCAATAGTTCTTCGTGCAATAGGATAACCTTTTTCTTTTAAAATTGCAGCTAATTTTTCATCAGTTAAAGGTTTTCTTTTGTTTTCTTCAGCAATAACTGTCTCTAATATTTTTTTAATTTCTTTGGTAGAAACATCTTCTCCTTGGTCATTTTTCATAGATTCAGAAAAGAAGTCTTTTATTAATTTTGTACCATAAGGAGTTGAAACATATTTGCTGTTTGCAACTCTAGAAACCGTAGAAACATCCATTTTAATTTGATCTGCAATATCTTTTAAAATCATAGGTTTTAACTTGCGCTCATCACCCGTTAAAAAATATTCGTATTGATAATGCATTATCGAATTCATTGTAACCATAAGTGTTTGCTGACGTTGTTTTATAGCGTCAATAAACCATTTTGCAGAATCTAATTTTTGTTTGATAAAAAATACAGCATCTTTTTGAGATTTACTTTTTACAGTAGATTCTTGATAGCCTTTTAGCATATTATTATATTCTTTAGAAATATGCATTTCTGGTGCATTTCTAGAGTTTAAAGTTAAATCTAATTCACCATCTAAAATTTTAATCGAAAAATCTGGTACAATTTGTTCGGCAATTTTATTATTACCAGCATACGAACTGCCAGGCTTTGGGTTTAATCTTGATATTTCTGTATTTACTTCTTTTAATTCTTTTTCAGAAATGTTATATTTTTCTTGAAGTTTTTTGTAATGTTTTTTAACAAAATGGTCAAAAGAATTTTCTAAAATATCTATTGCTAAACTTCTAATTTTATTTTTTTCTTTTGCCTTTAATTGAATAATTAAACATTCTTTTAAATCTCTAGCGCCAACACCAATTGGGTCTAATTTATGAACCACTTTTGTTAAAATAGTAACCACTTTTTCTTCGGATGTAAATACATTTGCGGTAAAAGCTAAATCATCAACTAAATCAATAACTTCTCTTCTAATGTAGCCACTATCATCAATACTACCAACTAAAAATTCTGCAATTGCGCGCTCTTCATCATCAAAAATAAAAGTATTTAATTGATTTTTTAAAGATTGATGAAAGCTTGTGCCAGCTGCGTAAGGCACATTTTTTTCTTCATCATCTGCAGAATAATTGTTAGCTTGAGTTTTATAATTAGGTATTTCATCATCACTCAAATACTCATCAATATTAATATCGTCTGCTTCAATTTTTTCATTTCCAGTATCTTCATCATCGTCAAATTCATTTGATAAATCATCATCTATAGCATCTGATTCTTCTTTACCTGTATCTAATGCCGGATTTTCTTCAATTTCTTGTTTCAAACGTTCTTCAAAAGCTTGAGTAGGCAATTGAATTAACTTCATCAACTGTATTTGTTGAGGAGATAATTTTTGAAGTAATTTATATTGTAAGCTTTGTTTTAACATTTAAAATTCTGCATTTTGAGGTGTTCTAGGAAAAGGAATTACATCTCTAATATTACCCATTCCTGTTGTAAATTGTACCAAACGTTCAAAGCCTAAACCAAAACCAGAATGAACAGCTGTTCCGTATTTACGCAAATCTAAATACCACCATAATTCTTTTTCGTCGATATTCATGGCTTTCATTTTTTCAACTAAAACATCATAACGTTCTTCTCTTTGTGCTCCACCAACTATTTCTCCAATTCCTGGAAATAAAACGTCCATTGCTCTTACCGTTTTTCCGTCATCATTTAAACGCATATAAAATGCTTTAATGTTTGCAGGATAATCGAATAAAATTACTGGGCATTTAAAATGTTTTTCAACTAAAAAACGTTCATGTTCAGATTGTAAATCTGCACCCCATTCATTAATTGGGAATTGAAATTTTTTCTTTTTATTAGGTTTAGAATTTCTTAGAATATCGATTGCTTCTGTATAAGAAACACGCTTAAAATTATTGTCAACAACAAAACGTAATTTTTCTAACAAGCTCATTTCACTGCGTTGTGCTTGCGGTTTACTTTTTTCTTCTTGAGTTAAACGTTTATCTAAAAAAGCTAAATCGTCTTCACAATTTTTTAATACATCATTAATTACAGATTTAATAAAATCTTCTGCTAAATCCATATTGCCATCTAAATCCATAAAAGCAACTTCTGGTTCAATCATCCAAAATTCTGCTAAATGACGTGTTGTGTTAGAATTTTCTGCTCTAAAAGTTGGTCCAAAAGTATACGCTTTACCTAAGGCCATTGCAAAAGTTTCTGCTTCTAATTGTCCAGAAACTGTTAAATTGGTTTCTTTACCAAAAAAGTCTTTAGAATAATCAACTTTTCCGTCTTCCGTTACGGGAGCTTTATTGTCTTCAAAATTGGTAACTCTAAACATTTCTCCTGCACCTTCTGCATCAGAACCTGTAATAATTGGTGTGTTTACATAGTTAAAATCGTTTTCTTGAAAATATTTATGAACTGCAAAAGATAGTTTAGATCTCACGCGCATAACTGCACTAAAAGTGTTTGTTCTTACACGTAAATGTGCATTTTCTCTTAAGAATTCGAAACTATGTTTTTTAGGTTGAATAGGATATTCATCTGGATTTGAATCTCCTAATATTTCAATATTAGAAACTTGAATTTCAACAGATTGTCCTTTTCCTTGACTTTCTACAAGTATGCCTTTTACAGCAACAGCAGCTCCTGTTGTAATTCTTTTTAAAGTGGTTTCATCGGTGTTTTCAAAATCGATAACACATTGTATATTATTTAAAGTTGAGCCATCATTTAAAGCAATAAAACGATTACTTCTAAATGTTCTTACCCAACCTTTTAATTCTACTTCTTGTAAAACTGAATCCGATTTTAAAATTTCGGCAACGTTTTTCTTTGTCATCTCTTTTTTATGTTTGATTTACTACTTAATTAATTTACTGAAACGTAAAGATACTTTTTTGCAACAAATTGCGCAATTATCAATTGTCAATAATAGTATAAAATTATAGGGTGCTTGTAAAATGATAAAATTAAAAATTTTTAGAGGTCAGTAGTTAGTTGCATATAATTTTCTGATGCTCTACTTTATCTTTTTCAACCATTTTAGTTATTAAGTTATTGAATATTGTTGCTTTACTTTGTGATCGATTAATTCTAAAACAAAATTCATTAAAATATCTATTTAGATCAAAGTCACTTACCCAAGAATAAGTTGTTCTTATCCAAGATTTCACCTGATGAATCATTGTATGAAGTGCTTTAAAATTCATTCACATGAACAATACCGGTCATAGGACTATTTCCACTACTTTCCATAGCTTCTCTAATTTTACGCATAAATAAACGTGCAGTCTTTTCTGTTACACTAAAACGAACTGAAACATAACTAGCAGAAAGGTTTTTAGTACTTGTACTCATTTCAAAAACAATAAAGAAAGCTTTTCTAACACCAAACTTTACCTTGTGAAAAAGTGTGTTTGAGGTAGATGACTCTTGATGAGAACAAATATTACAAGTACGTGAAAAATCTTTTCTTATTTGAGCCTTTTTATGACCACATTTAACACATTGAAATCCATCTTTCCATTTAATATCAGCCAAATATTTATTGCAATCTTCATCCGTTTTAAACCGATCAGCAAACTCTAGAAGATTTTGTCCCTTAAATATATTCATAATAATATTGTATTTATTGACTTTAAAGATATGAATTTAAATACTGACCTCTAAAAATTAATTTATGTTGTTTTTAAAATACGAATACTAAAAATGAGATAGAATACTAAAAAAGTATAAAATATTACTGCATTAAATATACCTACTTTTAGGTATTTACAGGCATCTATTTGAAGTTTATATTTGAAAATCATTAAAAAATTTTATTATGAAAACAAAACTATTTCTATTTTTTACATTTTTATGCCTAGCTATAAACGCACAAGTATCACAAGCAGAAAGACAAGCATTAATTGATTTTTATAATGCTACAGATGGCGATAATTGGACCAATAATACCAATTGGGATACAGATATAAATTCTACATCGGACGTAAAGACTTGGCACGGAGTAACAGCTACATACATTGACGGTGTTTATCATGTTCGTGATTTAGTATTAACGGATAATAATTTAACAGGAACGCTACCAGATTTATCTCAGCTTACAGAATTACAGGGGGTTAGTGTAGCAACAAATAAATTAACTGGAAATATAAATATTGATTTATTTCCAAAAAAATTAAAGTCTATTAGTTTAAACGAAAATAATTTTACTGGAGATTTTAGCGATTTTAGTTCTTTTACTGCTCTTGAAAAGCTTTTTCTTATAGATACTAATTTTACAGGTGTAATAAGTGAAGAGTTTTTTCCTAATACGCTAAGTGTATTGTTTTTATCAGGGAATACAAGTTTAGAAGGAGATTTAGATTTTAGTAGCTTTAAAGATTTGTATATTTTAAAAGTTAATAATACTAAATTAAACTTTTTAAAACTACCACGCTCAGTTACAACAACAAGTAATCGATTTCATATTAAAGATACTCCAAACTTAGCTTTTGTTGAAGTTCCTTATGTCTCAGATTTTACGAATTTGGAGGATGATGATTTTGATATAGGAGTTAGAATTGTACCATACAATCAAGCTGATAAAACAGCAAAACCAAATATTTTAGAAAGAGATGCATTAAAAAAATTATACCAAAATAAATCCTATACGTATGCTAATACCCTAAAATCTGGAGTAAATGATACAGAATGGTTAGAGGTAGAAGTAATTGAAGGAGAAACAAGAGTTACAGAAATTCATACTACAGGTTTAGGTATTAACGATGTTCTACCATCAGAAATAGGGGCTCTTACAGAATTAAAATATTTACATGTTCCAAGTTCTAGTATTAACAGTATTCCTAAAGAAATTAATAATATGACTAAATTAGAAGAGTTGTATTTAAATAATAATTTTATCACTAGTCTTCCTAATGAGTTTTATAGTTTAGTAAATCTAAGAATGCTAAACATTAACAACAATCAACTAACTTCTATAGCTTCTGGTTTGGGAGACTTAATTAATTTAGAACAATTGTATTTTAGCAATACCCAAGTAGATTTAGTACCAACTACTATAGGTAATTTAAAAAAATTAGAAACGTTAGAATTTGCCAATACAAAAATATCTTTGTTACCGCCTGAAATAGGTGGTTTGGTTGAATTAACAAGATTGGTTGCTGCACCTAATAATATTGCAAGTATTCCATCTGAATTTGGGCAATTAACAAAACTGACCTATTTAGATTTTGCTAATTGTGAATTATCAAATACTCCAGCTGCTTTTGCTAATCTTACCGAATTAGAAACATTATTTTTAAATGATAACGAATTACAAGTAGTTGCTGGTTTAGGTGGATTTACAAAATTAAAATTTTTGCGGTTACATAATAATAGATTAGGTGAAGACAACTCAAATTTTAATACTGATTTACCAGAAGATATGAGTGATTTGGTTTTATTAGAAGAGTTGACTCTATACAATAACCAATTAACCAAATTACCTGTTAATATTGGTAATTTAAATAAATTAACATCACTTAAAATATATAGTAACAGACTTTCTAGTTTACCTAATAGTATTGGAAGTTTATCGAGTTTAGTAGAATTACATGTTGAAGCCAATGAGTTAACAAGTTTACCAACAACCATAGGAGGTCTAACAAGTTTAGAGAAGTTGTATATATCAAGTTCTAGTAGTAATAATAAGCTAACAAGTTTACCAGATGAGATAGGAGATTTAAGTAATTTAAAGGAGTTGTATATAGAGAATATGTACACTTATCAAACAGATGGTACTTATATTTATCATTTAGAAAGTTTGCCAACCACGATGAATAAGTTAACAAGTTTAGAAGTTTTAGAAGCATCTAATAGTGGAATAGGGGGTTTGGTAGATTTAAGGAATCTAATAAATTTGACAAGAATACAATTACACAATAATAAGATAGAAGATTTAAAGATTGATGCACCTGTATCAAACTTTAATACTTATTCAGGTGGTACCTACTCTTTTAATTTAAGTAATAATTCTTATTTAACTTGTGTAGAAGTACCAACATTAGAAGTAAGTAATTGGGAAACTAGGTATGCAAGTTATTCAAGCATTGCAGATAATGGAATAGCATTTAGTGATAGTTGTACAGGATTTAGAGTTCCACAGTCAGAAAGAGAAGCTTTGGTTGCGATTTATAAAGCAACCAATGGAGGAGAAGAAAGAGATACAACAACAGGTGTAACTTGGGTAGGAACTAATTGGAGTTCTGATGCTACAGAATTAACCAATGTTGGTTCTTGGGAAGGAGTTACTACAGAGATTATCAACGGACAAAAACACGTAACGAGATTAGAGTTAGGGAATTATAAAAATCTATCAGGATCTATCCCAAAAGAGATTAAAGATTTAACAGAGTTAACCTATTTAGATTTAAGTAACGGTTCTATAGCGTCTATGGCAACAGAGATAGGAGATTTAGGTAAATTAACTTATTTAAGTTTAGCAAGCAATAGTTTAGAGAGCTTGCCAACAGGAATAGGGAACTTTACAAGTTTGGTAGAGTTAGGGTTAAGCGGTCAACGAAAAGATGAAAATTCTTATACCTACACAAGTACCTTAACAAGTTTGCCAGATGAGATAGGGAATATAGCTAGTTTAGAAAAGTTAGATTTGAGTTCAAATGGATTAACAAGTTTACCATCAGGCATAGGTAATTTCACGAACTTAAAAGAATTAAGGTTAAATAGTCAAGCAACAAATCCTGTAAGAGGTGAATTGATTTATACCTTAACCAATTTACCAGATGAGATTGGTAGTATTACAAGTTTAGAAAAGTTGTATTTAAACAATAATGTATTAACAAGTTTACCAAGTACAATAAATGGATTAACAAGTTTAGTAGAATTACATGTTGAAGCCAATGAGTTAACAAGTTTACCAACAACCATAGGAGGTCTAACAAGTTTAGAGAAGTTGTATATATCAAGTTCTAGTAGTAATAATAAGCTAACAAGTTTACCAGATGAGATAGGAGATTTAAGTAATTTAAAGGAGTTGTATATAGAGAATATGTACACTTATCAAACAGATGGTACTTATATTTATCATTTAGAAAGTTTGCCAACCACGATGAATAAGTTAACAAGTTTAGAAGTTTTAGAAGCATCTAATAGTGGAATAGGGGGTTTGGTAGATTTAAGGAATCTAATAAATTTGACAAGAATACAATTACACAATAATAAGATAGAAGATTTAAAGATTGATGCACCTGTATCAAACTTTAATACTTATTCAGGTGGTACCTACTCTTTTAATTTAAGTAATAATTCTTATTTAACTTGTGTAGAAGTACCAACATTAGAAGTAAGTAATTGGGAAACTAGGTATGCAAGTTATTCAAGCATTGCAGATAATGGAATAGCATTTAGTGATAGTTGTACAGGATTTAGAGTTCCACAGTCAGAAAGAGAAGCTTTGGTTGCGATTTATAAAGCAACCAATGGAGGAGAAGAAAGAGATACAACAACAGGTGTAACTTGGGTAGGAACTAATTGGAGTTCTGATGCTACAGAATTAACCAATGTTGGTTCTTGGGAAGGAGTTACTACAGAGATTATCAACGGACAAAAACACGTAACGAGATTAGAGTTAGGGAATTATAAAAATCTATCAGGATCTATCCCAAAAGAGATTAAAGATTTAACAGAGTTAACCTATTTAGATTTAAGTAACGGTTCTATAGCGTCTATGGCAACAGAGATAGGAGATTTAGGTAAATTAACTTATTTAAGTTTAGCAAGCAATAGTTTAGAGAGCTTGCCAACAGGAATAGGGAACTTTACAAGTTTGGTAGAGTTAGGGTTAAGCGGTCAACGAAAAGATGAAAATTCTTATACCTACACAAGTACCTTAACAAGTTTGCCAGATGAGATAGGGAATATAGCTAGTTTAGAAAAGTTAGATTTGAGTTCAAATGGATTAACAAGTTTACCATCAGGCATAGGTAATTTCACGAACTTAAAAGAATTAAGGTTAAATAGTCAAGCAACAAATCCTGTAAGAGGTGAATTGATTTATACCTTAACCAATTTACCAGATGAGATTGGTAGTATTACAAGTTTAGAAAAGTTGTATTTAAACAATAATGTATTAACAAGTTTACCAAGTACAATAAATGGATTAACAAGTTTAGTAGAATTACATGTTGAAGCCAATGAGTTAACAAGTTTACCAACAACCATAGGAGGTCTAACAAGTTTAGAGAAGTTGTATATATCAAGTTCTAGTAGTAATAATAAGCTAACAAGTTTACCAGATGAGATAGGAGATTTAAGTAATTTAAAGGAGTTGTATATAGAGAATATGTACACTTATCAAACAGATGGTACTTATATTTATCATTTAGAAAGTTTGCCAACCACGATGAATAAGTTAACAAGTTTAGAAGTTTTAGAAGCATCTAATAGTGGAATAGGAGGTTTGGTAGATTTAAGGAATCTAATAAATTTGACAAGAATACAATTACACAATAATAAGATAGAAGATTTAAAGATTGATGCACCTGTATCAAACTTTAATACTTATTCAGGTGGTACCTACTCTTTTAATTTAAGTAATAATTCTTATTTAACTTGTGTAGAAGTACCAACATTAGAAGTAAGTAATTGGGAAACTAGGTATGCAAGTTATTCAAGCATTGCAGATAATGGAATAGCATTTAGTGATAGTTGTACAGGATTTAGAGTTCCACAGTCAGAAAGAGAAGCTTTGGTTGCGATTTATAAAGCAACCAATGGAGGAGAAGAAAGAGATGCAACAACAGGTGTAACTTGGGTAGGAACTAATTGGAGTTCTGATGCTACAGAATTAACCAATGTTGGTTCTTGGGAAGGAGTTACTACAGAGATTATCAACGGACAAAAACACGTAACGAGATTAGAGTTAGGTAATTATAAAAATCTATCAGGATCTATCCCAAAAGAGATTAAAGATTTAACAGAGTTAACCTATTTAGATTTAAGTAACGGTTCTATAGCGTCTATAGCAACAGAGATAGGAGATTTAGGTAAATTAACTTATTTAAGTTTAGCAAGCAATAGTTTAGAGAGCTTGCCAACAGGAATAGGGAACTTTACAAGTTTGGTAGAGTTAGGGTTAAGCGGTCAACGAAAAGATGAAAATTCTTATACCTACACAAGTACCTTAACAAGTTTGCCAGATGAGATAGGAAATATAGCTAGTTTAGAAAAGTTAGATTTGAGTTCAAATGGATTAACAAGTTTACCATCAGGCATAGGTAATTTCACGAACTTAAAAGAATTAAGGTTAAATAGTCAAGCAACAAATCCTGTAAGAGGTGAATTGATTTATACCTTAACCAATTTACCAGATGAGATTGGAAATATAGCTACTTTAGAAAAGTTAGATTTAGAATACAATATATTAGAAAGTTTACCAAGTTCTATTACCAATTTAATTGTTCTTAAGAATTTAGATATAAGGCATAATAGAATCTCAGGAGCGCTAGATTTATCAAAATCAGAATCTTTAAATACTTTAGAAGCAGATTATAATAATATTCTGTCTTTAAAAATTGCTGTGTCTCCAACTATTTTTGGAACTAATGAAAAAAATCCTTCGTCAAACAGATTGGGTCTTAAAAGAAATGCATTAGGCTGTATAGAGGTGCCAAGTGATGAGTTAGTTGCATGGCAACTCTCATTTTATAATGAAGAAGGAGATGTAATAGATAATGGAGTTGTGTATTCAGATAATTGTGCTGTCGTTACAAATAATTCCATTCCAGATATAGAAAGAGAAGCACTAATTGCAGTTTATAACAGTACTAATGGTGGAAGTTGGAAAAACGATTTATCAAACGCATACAATGGAGTAACTTGGGTAAATGATGCCAAAGATAATAGAAACGTAGGTGCTTGGTTTGGGGTAACTACAGCAATTGTAAACGGACAAAAACATGTTACAAAAGTAGAATTAAATAGTAATCAATTAGATGGTACAATCCCTTCAGTTATTAAAAACTTAACGAAATTAAAAACGTTAAAATTTGATTATAATGCAGTTTCAGAAATTGCACCAGAAATTGGAGAATTATCTAATTTAGAACAGTTAACGTTTAATCATCAATATAGCTATGAGAAATCAGAATATGTTTTAAAAATGATACCAGTAGAAATTAATAACATTCTTTCGTTAAAAAATTTGTCTCTTACCGGTATCCAATTAGAAGGGAATTTAGATTTTTCTAGTTTGGTGAACCTAGAGTCTTTAAGTGTTAATTCAAACCAAATAACAGGTTTAAAAATAGGTGTACCTCCAAGTGTTTTTGATAATACATATGTTTCTGAAAGTGAATACCGAAAATCTTTTGCATTTTCAAGTAACACGTATTTAAACTGTATAGCAGTGCCACAAAACACAATTGCAGATTGGGAGTCATCTTCTTTTGCAACTTCAAATCCAAATATTGTTTGGGGTCAAGATTGTAGTGCTTACAACAATGTGCCAGAAGATGAAATGCAAGCTTTGGTAGATATGTATAATAATTTAGATGGAGCTAATTGGACTAACAGTGAAAACTGGACAGGAAATTTTGCAAAGGCATTAATAAGTAATCCGTACAATGCTACTAAATGGAACGGGATAACTACAAAAATTGTAGACGGAGGAAAGCATATAACCGATGTTAGCTTGTCATCAAATAAGCTAAAAGGAGAAATACCAGAAAGTTTTAGTAATTTATCTAAATTAACAAACGTACAGTTAAGTTCTAATGATATTTCTGGAGCTTTACCAAGCTCTATTGGTAACCTAACATCTTTAGAAACTTTGTATTTAAACAGTAATAAAATTGAAAGTTTACCAGCAGAAATGACTAGAATGTTAAAGTTAAAAACCATTTATTTACAAAATAATGAAATTATGGGTAAAGTTCCTGATTTTACGGAAGCTTCAACTTTAGAAAGATTATACATCAGTTCTAATAAATTTCAGTTTGGTGATTTTGAAGATGAATTTATAACTTATCAAAATTTAAAGACGTTTTCTTATACTTCTCAAGAAAAAGTAGGTGAAGAAGAAAATATAGATTTTGGAGATGGTTTTGATAAAACATTAGAAGCTGTTGTTAGTGGGACTAACAATACGTATCAATGGTATAAAAATTATAACCCTATTACAGATGCAACTAATAGTACTTTTGAAATTGCAAATGCTACACAACAAGATGCAGGGTTTTATTATTGTAGAGTTACCAATAGCATTGTAACAGGGTTAACCATAGAAACAGAAAGGGTAACCTTAACTTTTGATACTGCTTTAAGCACTAAAGATGAAGTATTTTCGAATGTTATTAAACTATATCCAAACCCAGTTACGAATGTCCTACAAATACAAAACGATTCAGATATCATTATTAACAAAATAGAAATTTATAACTTGTTAGGGAAAAAAATAGCAACTCATAAAAACCCAGGAAACTCGGTAGATGTTATACAATTAGCTAAAGGTATTTATATTGTAAATGTATTTAGTGACGATGCAAAAATGACAAAAAGAATAGTGAAAGAGTAGAAGTAGTTTGAATTAAAGAGAAAAATCGGATGTTGTAAAAGGCATCTGATTTTTTGTTTTAGATATATTTTCTATCCTATTAAACTTTCATACAATACTTGATTATTTTATCAATCTATACGGAACTAATATTTTAATTGGTTTTTTGAACTAGTAGGATTGATCGAAAATCTAAAATTAAAGCTATTCAAAAAAATATTGAGAATTTTTAAAGAATCTAAAATTATATCATTTTTTCTCGGCATCAGTCTTATTTAAAATTATATTTTTATCAAAAAAAAGCTTGAAACTATGAAAAATAAAATTCCTTTCAAAAGAATACTACAACAATTAAAAGCAGATTTAATTGGTAAAGATTCATATAGAGGTGTAACTTTAACATATGCTTGGTTGGCAAATCAATTTGGGCATATTTCATTAGGATTTATTCCTTCTTTTTTAGTGTATTATTTGTTAAATTTAGATGCATTAAAAGCTGCTTTATATGTTTCTGCTTTTTGGTTTTTGTTTGAGTTATATAACTTTTTAGGACCATTATTAAGCAAAAAAGAATCTAATTCTGATGTTCTTTTTATACAAAAAAAGGTCAAATATATCTTTAGCCCTAAATGGTTTAATGTTGCTTTTGATACCTTTACAGATGTATGCTTTTTTATTGTAGGCAGTTTTTTGTTTGCTTTTTGTATCTATAAATTTAACAACAATACTATTATAATTATTCTTGCAGTTTTGTCTATTTATTTAGCATTTGCCACTAGATATTGGTATGTAACCAAAATGTATCAATTTTATGCTAGATTTCCTTTTCAATTTCGATTAAGTCAGTGGGATTTTACTATAAATTCTTCCGATAAATTAAAAGTTGAGAACTTTTTAGATTTAAAAAACACCGGAAATCATTTATTGCTTTTTGGATCTTTAGGTGCTGGAAAAACAAGTTTAGGCGTTGGAATATTAAATGAATTAAGCATAAAAAATAATAGTTGTTTATATGTAAATGCTATAAAAATGTTCAATTATTTTTTTAAAGATGAAGGAGATGTTTTAGAATCTCATGAAATTTGGAATTGGAAAACTGTAGATTTTTTAATGATTGATGATATAAACCCAAGTGAACCTATTCAGGATGAATTAATTTCGCCAACAAAATTGTTAAGTTTTATTGATACTCTAAAATTAGAAAACAAGAAAAATAGAGAAATTCTAAAAAATAAAAATATAATTTGGGTTTTAGGAAACAAGCAGCCTTTAGATGAAAAAAATAAAGATGATTGGAAAGAAATGTTGTTAAATATTGGCGTAGAAGAACAAAAAATTACTACAATAAATTTATAAAGTAAAAATTTTACAAAATATGATTAGCATGTGCAAAACTAATAAGATGCGGTAAACTTTTTACCTTAAACCTTTTGTATAAAGGAATAATTCTTTTTTCAATTGCAGATTGACTAACATTTAATTTTTCGGCAATTTCTTTAAAAGCATATCCTTTAGCAGCAAATTCTAGTGCTTCTTTTTCTTTTCTGGAAATTCCTAATTTATTAAACAATTGATCGTTAAGAGATTCTTCAAAACCAGATGTTATTGGTCCATAAGCTGCATATTGCATAATATCTCCTAATTTTCTGGCATGTATTTTTTCTGAAATACCGATTATTTCTAAAATTGTTCCTTTATGAGATTTATAAATTCCAACTCTAGAAAGTAGTGGAACTATTTCTCCGTTTTTATGAATTTTTTCAACTTCTAAAGTAAAACTATATTTTTCTAAATCTTCGGTTATATTTTTTAAATACTGTAACCCTTTGTCATTTAAGTCGTTAGAGAAGTTGAAGTGTCTTTTAGATGTTGAGCTAACAATTGTTAATAATGTTATTTCTTCATCTTTGTAGCCTAACATTTCTTCCCATCCATAAGCATAAAGCATTCTATTTTTTTCAAAAGAGTAAATATAAATAGCTTGACCAATGAAATGAGGTACTCTTGTTTTGTATTCTTTGTAAACAGGATCATTTGCGTCAAAAGGTATGTTTGATACTCTTTCTCTTGTATATTCTCCAAATTTATTCTTCATTTCTTACAAAAATATATAAAACTGCGAAAAGACACAGTTGACAATTTTGTAAATATACTTTATTTTTGAATAAATTCTATTGAAAAAGAGTAAGTAAAAAGATTCGCTATGAAAAAGGAATTATAAAACTTTGCTATCGATTAAGATGAATTTGTCCCCTAACTTAGATTCGTTTAAAAACCTTTACTATTTTAAAATAGTAAAGGTTTTTTTATTCTTCTGATATTTCGTCTTTCGTTGGAATAATTTTTATAGAAGGCTCTTTAAAAACTCTTTTGTTAGCAATTTTCTTTTCGAAGGTTAGTAACAAAGAAGGTAAAAGTAATAAGTTAGAAACCATTGCTAACAATAAGGTTATAGAAACTAAGCCTCCTAAGGCAATTGTGCCTCCAAAACTAGAAAGTGTAAATACCAAAAACCCAAAAAACAAAACAATAGAAGTGTAAAACATACTTACTCCAGTTTCGCGTAATGCTGCGTAAACAGAAGGTTTAACTTTCCATTTACTGTCCATTAATTCTTGTCTATATTTTGCTAAAAAATGAATTGTATCATCTACAGAAATACCAAAAGCGATACTAAAAACTAGTATTGTAGATGGTTTTATTGGGATATCTAAAAAGCCCATTAATCCGGCGGTAATTAATAAAGGTAATATATTTGGTAACAAAGAAATTAAGATCATTTGTGGAGATCTAAACATCCATGCCATAAAAAGAGCAATTAAAATAATAGCTAATGATAATGATAGTACTAAATTATTTATTAAATAATTAGTTCCTTTTATAAAAACTAAGGCTTTACCGGTTACAGAAACTGTAAACTTGTCAGAAGGAAATTCTTTATTAATTACAGCTTTTAAACGTTCTTGAATAATATCCATTTTATCTGTACCGATATCTTTCATAAAGGTAGTTATCCTTGCGTAACGACCAGTAGAATCAACGAAATTCTTTAACATTCCGGCTTCGCTATTAGAGTTTTTTGTATACGAAAAAATATAACTTTGCTCTTGACTAGTTGGTAGTTGATAATATTTAGGATTTCCTTTGTAGTATGCTTGTTTAGAGTATTTTACTAAGTTAACTACAGAAATTGGTTTTGATAATTCAGGAAAACTTTCTATAGTTTCATTAATTTTATCCATCTTTTTTAAGGTGGATAATTTCATAACACCTTTGTCTTTTTTAGTGTCAATTAATATTTCTAAAGGCATAATGCCGCCAAATTCCTTTTCAAAGAATTTTATATCCTTATAAAAGCCCGTACTTTTAGGCATGTCTTCAATTAAACTTCCAGAAACTCTAATTTGATAAACGCCAATAATTCCTAAAATAATAACAACAACAGATGCAATATATATAGAAATTCTTTGCTCTTTTACAGTTTTTTCCATCCAATTAACAACATTTTCAATCCATTTTGTTTCAAGATGATTTAAATGCTTCTTTTTAGGAAGTGGCATAAAACTGTAAATAATAGGAATAATTAACAGCGCCAAAATAAAAATACTAATGATGTTTACTGATGCTAAAATTCCGAATTCGCGTAATAAATTACTTTTTACAAAAACAAAAGTTGCAAAACCAGATGCAGTTGTAATATTGGTCATTAAGGTTGCATTTCCTATTTTAGAAATTACACGTTGTAAAGCTTTTGCTTGTTGACCATGTTTTTTAATTTCTTGCTGATATTTATTGATGAGAAAAACTGCATTTGGTACACCAATAACAATAATTAATGGTGGTATTAATGCTGATAAAACGGTAATTTCATATCTAAATAAACCAATAAAGCCAAAAGCCCAAATAACACCTATTAATACTACTAAAAGAGTAATAAATGTGGCTCTAAAAGATCTAAAAAAGAAGAAAAATATTATAGCAGTTATGCCTAATGCGCCAACAACAAAAAGTAGAATTTCGTCTTGTATGTTTTGTGCATTTAGTGTTCTTATATAAGGCATTCCAGAAATACGAACATCTAGGTTGTTTTCTTTCTCAAATTTTTCTATAGTTGGTATTAGTTTATCAAAAATAAAATCTCTACGAGCTGGTGTATTTATAATTTCTTTTTTAATATAAATGGCAGTTTGTAAGGTTCCTGTTTCTTTATTAAAAAGTAGGTTATCATAAAAAGGAAGCTTTTCAAAAAGTTGTTTTTTAATTTCAAAAACCTCTTTTGTTGTTGTAGGATCCTTTTCGTATAAGGGCTCTAGTATAAATTTTCTTTTGTTTCTATCTGCTTTTAGTTTTTTAACATCAGCAATAGAAACTGTAAAATCTATTTCATCTAAATTTTCAAACTGATGTACTAAATTGTTCCATGCATTAAATTTTTTAGGAGTAAAAACAGTAGAATCTTTTATACCAAGAATTACTAAGTTACCTTCTTCACCAAAAATTTCAAGAAATTTATTGTATTCTAAATTTGCTTCATCGTTTTCTGGTAACAAGTTTGCTTCTGTATATGAAAACTTCATATACTTCATTTGTGATGCTAATAAGCCAGTAATAATTGCAATAATTATTAAGATTAAATGCCTGTTTCTAAGTATTATACCGGCAACTTTTGTCCAGAAATTCATTTAATGTTTTTTTGTGCGAAATTAGTTAACTAGTAATTGTGTGTTAAAAAAAAAGAGTGCTTTACAACACTCCTTTTTTTTATCATTTTTTTTTTTTTTGACTAAACTTTCATTATTTCTTTCTCTTTTATAGAGAATTTATTATCAATATTTTTTACAAAAGTATCTGTTAATTGTTGCACTTCATCTTCTGCAATTTTTTTCATATCATCAGAAATATCAACTTTTTTGATATCATTATTAGCTTCTTTACGAGCATTTCTAATACCAACTTTAGCGTGTTCTGCTTCTGCTTTTGCTTGTTTTGCTAAGTTAATTCTTCGTTCTTCTGTTAATGGTGGTACGTTTATCATAATAACATCACCATTATTCATTGGGTTAAAACCAAGATTAGCTAACATAATTGCTTTTTCTATAGTTTGTAACATATTTTTCTCCCAAGGTTGAATTGATAAAGTTCTTGGGTCTGGAGTACTAACGTTAGCAACTTGGCTTAATGGTGTTTGAGAACCATAATAATCTACCATTACAGTGCCTAGCATTGCAGGTGTAGCTTTGCTAGCTCTAATAGAACGTAATTCTTTATCTAAATGATCAAGTGCATTATTCATTGCTTCTTTAGCAGCGTCTAATATAAATTCAATTTCTTCGTTCATCTTTTTAAATTTAAAGATTTTGCATGTTAATTGTCTACTATTGTACCTATTTTTTCTCCAGAAACTAATTTTATTAAGTTTCCTTTTTCATTCATATCAAAAATAATAATTGGCAATTTGTTTTCTTCACTTAAAGTAAAAGCTGTCATGTCCATTACTTTTAAACCTTTAGAAATTACATCTTTAAATGTAATTGTTTCAAATTTAATAGCATCTTTATTTTTTTCTGGATCGGTGTTGTAAACTCCATCAACTCTAGTTCCTTTTAAAATAGCATCAGCATTAATTTCAATTGCTCTTAAAACAGCAGCTGTATCCGTGGTAAAATAAGGGTTTCCTGTTCCTGCACCAAAAATAACAACACGACCTTTTTCTAAATGTCTATTTGCTTTTCGTTTAATATAAGGTTCTGCAACTTCTTTAATTTCAAGAGCAGTTTGTAAACGAGTGTGCACATCTTCGTCTTCAAGAGCACTTTGTAAAGCTAGTCCGTTAATTACAGTTGCTAGCATTCCCATATGATCTCCTTGAACACGATCCATACCATTACTTGCACCTGCAACGCCTCTAAAAATATTTCCACCACCAATAACAATGGCAACTTCAACACCTTTATCTACAACTTCTTTAATTTCTTTTGCGTATTCTGCAAGACGTTTAGGGTCTATACCATATTGTCTATCGCCCATTAAGGCTTCACCACTTAATTTTAAAAGAATTCTTTTGTATTGCATCTAGTTTATTGTTTGTAAATCCTTTTTTATTTGAAAAGAATTAAAGTTGTGCAAAATTACGGAATTTTTTTATTTTTTTTAAAGTCAGACTTATTGTTTTGATTTTTAATTTTTTAAATAAAATGAAAATGCTGAAATAGAACTATTTAAACCTTTGTAGTATTCATAAAATTGATTAATTTTGCACTCGATTTTTTAAGAACTAGACATAATAAGAAATGAATATTACAAAAGAAAACGTAGACGCATTAAATGCAGTTGTAAAAATTGATATCGTTGCAGAAGATTATCAAGCAAAAGTATCAGGACTTTTAGAGGATTATCGAAAAAAAGCGGATGTTCCTGGTTTTAGAAAAGGTCATGTGCCAATGGGAATGATTAAAAAGCAATATGGTAAATCTATAATGATAGATGAGGTTAATAAGCTTTTACAGACTTCTTTAAATAAGTATTTGGGTGATGAAAAATTAGATATTTTAGGTAATCCTTTACCTAGAATGAAAGAAGACTTTAATTGGGATGCAGATACTTTTACTTTTGAATTTGAATTAGGTTTAGCTCCTGAATTTGATGTTGATTTAAGTGAGAAAAATAAAATACAACAATATAATATTGTTGCTACAGATGAATTAATAGAAGAAGAGGTTAAAAATATTCAAATTCGTTATGGAAACGCTAATTCTTTAGATGATGCTGATGAGGATTCTAATTTATCAGGAACTTTCGTAAACGAAGAAAAAGAAATCAATAAAAAAGCTACTTTTTCTGTAAAAGAATTAAAAGGAGATAATAAGGCTAAATTTATTGGTGCTAAATTAGGTGATGTTGTTGAGTTAGGAACTAAAGGTTTATTTGAAGATGATCATAGATTACAACATCTTTTAGATGTTTCTCATGATGAAATTCACGATTTAGAAATTACTGTTACATTTACTATCGACGATATTACAAAAACAGAACCTGCAGATTTAGATCAAGAATTGTTTGATAAATTATTTGCTGATGGAAGTGTTACGAATGTAACAGAATTGAAAGAAAAAATTAAAGAAGATGCAGAAAAGCAATTTCTACAGCAAGGAGATCAACAGTTATTAAATGCTGTTACTGAGTATTTAGTTGAAAATACTAAATTTGATTTACCTGCAGATTTCTTAAAAAAATGGTTGCAAACTGCTGGTGAAAAACCATTAACAGCGGAAGAAGCGGCTGCAGAATATGAAAAATCTGAAAAAGGTTTACGTTATCAATTAATCGAAGGTAAGATTATGAAAGATAACGATATCAAAATCGATTATAAAGAATTGATCGATTATGCAAAAGGATTTATCCGTTCGCAAATGGCTCAATTTGGTAATATGAATCCAGAAGAAAAAGAATTAGAAGATATTGCTGGTAGAGTTTTACAAAATCAAGAAGAAGCTCAAAAATTACAAGCACAATTAATTAGTAATAAATTATTAACTTTTTTTAAAGAGAAAATTAGCTTTAAAACTAAAGAAGTTTCTTACGAAGACTTTATTAAAGAAGTTTATAAGTAAAAATTATTACGAGAAGCAAAGTAATCTCTTTGGTGTAAAAAAGAGATCACTTTTGTCATTTTTTTAATCGCAATGATCAATTTCTGAAAAGAATAAGCTAAAACCTGAATTTTTAAATTCAGGTTTTTTTAGCATTTGCATTAACAAAAAACTAATAAATAGTTTCTTATCTTTACAAATCAAAATATTAAAAATAATCACCAATGGATTACGGAAAAGAGTTCGAAAAATATGCTACTAAACATCACGGAATTAGTAGTACTAGCTATACAAAAATTACAAGTAGTTTAACTCCTTACATTATGGAAGAACGTCAAATGAACATTACTCAAATGGATGTTTTTTCTCGTTTAATGATGGATAGAATTATCTTTTTAGGAACAGGAATTAACGATCAAGTTGCTAATATTATTCAAGCCCAATTATTGTTTTTAGAAAGTGTAGATGCAAACAAAGATATCTCAATTTACATTAATTCTCCTGGTGGAGGCGTTTATGCTGGTTTAGGAATTTATGATACTATGCAATTTATTAAGCCAGATGTTGCAACAATTTGTACAGGAATGGCAGCTTCAATGGGTGCAGTTTTAATGTGTGCAGGTGCAAAAGGAAAACGTTCTGCCTTACCACATTCTAGAGTTATGATTCATCAGCCCTTAGGCGGTGCTCAAGGGCAAGCTTCAGATATCGAAATTACTGCAAGAGAAATCTTGAAATTAAAAGATGAATTGTATCAAATTATTGCAAAACATTCTGGACAAACTATAGAAAAAGTTCATGATGATTCTGATAGAGATTATTGGATGAAAGCAGAAGAAGCTAAAGTTTATGGTATGATTGATGAAGTTTTAGTTAGAAAATAGTAGTTGTTAGTTGTTGGTTAGTAGTTATTGGTTATTACCAAAAACGAATTACCATAAACCATAAACCAAATTAAATGTCGAAAGAAGAAAATTTAGAGTGTTCGTTTTGTGGACGAAAAAAAGCTGAAACAGATTTGCTAATTGCAGGTATTGATGCTCATATTTGCGATAAATGTATAGAACAAGCGCATGGTATTGTATTAGAAGAAATATCTAATGTAAAATCGAGTGAATTATCAAAAGACTTAATTCTTAAAAAACCTTTAGAAATTAAGCAGTTTTTAGATCAATATATTATTGGTCAAGTAGAAACTAAAAGAGCAATGTCTGTAGCAGTTTATAACCACTACAAGCGTTTATTGCAAAAAGATACAGATGATGAAGTAGAGATAGAAAAATCTAACATCGTTTTGGTAGGAGAAACAGGAACAGGAAAAACATTGGTTGCAAGAACGATTGCTAAAATGTTAAATGTGCCATTTTCTATTGTAGACGCTACCGTTTTAACACAAGCAGGTTATGTTGGTGAAGATGTAGAAAGTATTTTAAGTAGACTTTTACAATCGGCAGATTACGATGTAGAAAAAGCAGAAAAAGGAATTGTTTTTATCGATGAAATTGATAAAATTGCCAGAAAAGGCGATAATCCATCAATTACAAGAGATGTTTCAGGTGAAGGTGTTCAACAAGCTTTGTTAAAATTATTAGAAGGTTCTGTAGTAAATGTGCCACCAAAAGGAGGTAGAAAACATCCAGAGCAAAAATTTATCGAAATAAATACCAAAGATATTTTATTTATTGCAGGTGGTGCTTTTTCAGGAATTGATAGAAAAATTAGCAAACGTTTAAACAGACAAGCTGTTGGTTTTGGTGCTTCTTTAGAAGATGATAAAATTGATGAAGAAAATTTATTACAATATATAACGCCTTTAGATTTAAAATCTTTTGGATTAATTCCAGAAATTATTGGGCGTTTACCTGTTTTAAGTTACATGAATCCTTTAGATGCAAAAACCTTAAGAGCAATTTTAACAGAACCAAAAAACTCTATTATTAAGCAATATACAAAGTTGTTTTTGATGGATGAAGTAGAATTTACAATAGAAGAAGAAGCTTTAGATTATATTGTAGATAAAGCAATAGAATATAAATTAGGAGCAAGAGGTTTACGTTCTTTATGCGAGGCAATTTTTACAGATGCAATGTTTGATTTACCAAGTTCTGATGATAAATTATTTAATGTAAATAAAGAATACGCAGAAACTAAATTAACAAATACTACGTTAAAAAAATTAAGAGCAGCTTCTTAAGTTTTGTTGGGCGTTACCACAAGGGTCAGGCTTTCGCACTCGCTTTTTTTGTAAAAACAAAAAAGAGCTCAAACAATTGCTCAATCCTTAACGCGTAGAGTAGATTAAAAAAGAAAGTTGTCTTTTTTTTAAACTTAGATAAACTTCAAAGGTTTTTAAAATCTTTGAAGTTTATCTTTTTTAGAATTATAAAACTACTAATTCTTATATTTGTTACCCCTTTGTTATATAAAATAAATGATTTCTAGAAGTACAATAGATCGAGTTTTTGAATCTGCCAGAGTAGAAGAGGTTATTGGTGAGTTTGTTCAGTTAAAAAAAGCAGGAAGTAATTTTAAAGGATTAAGTCCGTTTACTGATGAAAAATCTCCTTCATTCATGGTGTCGCCAGTAAAACAAATCTGGAAAGATTTCTCTACCGGAAAAGGAGGGAACTCAGTTTCTTTTTTAATGGAACATGAACATTTTTCGTATCCAGAAGCATTAAAATGGTTAGCCAAAAAATACAATATAGAAATTGAAGAAACCGAGCAAACCGACGAACAAAAAGAGCAAACTAATGAAAGAGAAAGTATGTTTTTGGTATCTAATTTTGCCAAAGATTATTTTCATAATTTAATGCTCAATACAAACCAAGGTAAAGCAATTGGTTTGTCTTATTTTAAAGAGCGTGGTTTTACAGATGAAACAATTAAAAAATTTCAATTAGGATATTGTTTAGATGAATGGAGTAATTTTACAAATGCAGCTTTAGCAAAAGGATACGATCTAAAATATTTAGCATCAACAGGATTGACGATTGTTAAAGAACACAAACAATTTGATCGTTTTAAAGGACGAGTTTTGTTTCCTATTCAATCAATGTCTGGTCGTGTTTTAGGTTTTGGTGGTAGAATTTTAACTGCAGATAAAAAAGCAGCTAAATATTTAAATTCGCCAGAAAGTGATATTTACCATAAAAGTAAAATTTTATACGGAATTTATCAGGCAAAAAAAGAGATTGCCAAACAAGATAATTGTTTTTTAGTAGAAGGTTATACAGATGTTATTTCTTTTAATCAATCAGGAATTGAGAATGTTGTGGCGTCTTCTGGTACAGCATTAACATCAGATCAAATTAGATTAGTAAACAGATTAACAAAAAATATAACAGTACTTTTTGATGGTGATGCAGCAGGAATTAGAGCGTCAATTCGTGGAATAGATTTAATTCTAGAACAAGGAATGAACGTAAAAGTAGTTCAATTTCCAGATGGCGAAGATCCAGATAGTTTTGCAAAATCGCATACAAATACAGAATTAAAAGAATATTTAGAAACTTCTGCGCAAGATTTTATCAATTTTAAAGTATCACTTTTATTAAAAGATTCTAATAATGATCCTATAAAAAAAGCATCAGTAATTAGAGACATTGTTACTAGTATTTCTAAAATTCCAGACGGAATTCAAAGAGAGGTTTATGTGCAAGAATGTTCTAGAATTATGGATATTTCTGAGCGTGTTTTGTTTAGTGAATTAGCACAATTATTAAAAAAAGAAACAACTCAGAAGAAAAAACCAACTCCAAGTTACAACACTAATGTAGATCCCAATGAGCCTCCACCAGAATATTTTTATGAACAAGAACAGGCTTCGATGGCACTTGTTAAAAAAGGGCCAGTTGCTTCTCAAAAAATAGATCAATTATCAATTCTTGAAAAAGAAATTATAAAAATTTTGTTATTATTTGGAAATGAAGAAGTAGGTTTTTCTGAAGAAGTTGTTACAACTGATGAAAGAGGAAGAGAAACATTTTCTAATAGAAAATACCAAAATTTAGTTTCCGCAGAAATTTATTTGCATTTACAAGAAGATGAAATAGAATTTACAAATCCTCTTTTTCAAGAAATTTATACAGAAATGATTCATCAATTAAATCAATCTGAAAAATTAGAAATAGATAAATTTGTAAATAATAAAAATATAGACATTTCAACTACAGTAACGTCTATTTTAATGGATGAAGAAAAATATCAATTAAGTAATTGGGGTAGAAAAAGTATTGAGGTTAAATCTGCTTTAGAAGTATTACCAAAAGCGGTTTCTGATGTAATTTATAATTTGCGTAGAATTTTAATTGATAGATTAGTAAATAAATTTTTGGTTCAAGGAAAAGAATTTACGAATGAAGAAAAAGAAGAGATTATGAGCTATAATTCTTTAAGAATTCGACTTTCAGAAAAGCTTAAAAGAGTTGTTTAATTGATTCTGTCTTAGTTTTCAAGTTTGGTAAATGTTAATTTATGGTTCTATAGAATTAGTAATATTTGTCTATTAGATTGTTGAATTGTAGTTAATTAGTGTTTGTTTTTAGAGTGAATATTTTATAAAAATAGACTATTATTAAAAGTAAAAAAAAAGGGGTTTTTCCTTAACGCAGTTAAATATAAGCAGAAAAAATATTTTGTATATTTGTCGTAAGAAAAAGTAAAACATGTATTATGAAAAAAATATTACAAATTTTAAAAATTGTCCAATTATTTATTCTTTTACCATTTGAAATATCTAAAGGGTCTAAGAAAAGAACTCAGCAAAGAATTAAAAAAATAATGATTGCTGCAAACCTACTGTAACAAGTTTTTTAATAAAAAACTTAAGAAACGCCTTAATTAATTATAATTAAGGCGTTTTTTTATACTTAAATATTAATCTACATAAACTTTTTAGGAATCTCGCAAACAGGAATCGGCAACATTTTATGTTGATTTATTGTGTTTAAACGAGTGTAAATTTTGAGAACATCTTTTTCTCGTCCAGAAAAATCATCAGCAGTTTTACCTTTGTCTTCCATATGCATTGCCCACTCTAATTCATCATAAGAAGCACCAATTTGATCTTCATCAGTTCTACTGTCACCAAATAAACCATCTGTAGGTTGTGCCTTTTGTATAGAGTTTGGCACTTCTAAATATGCTGCTAATTTATAAACTTCCGATTTCATTAAATCTGCAATCGGACTTAAATCCACACCTCCATCACCATATTTTGTGTAAAAACCAACACCAAAATCTTCAACTTTATTTCCTGTTCCTGCAACTAGTAAACCTTCTATACCAGCAAAATAATACAAAGTTGTCATTCGTAAACGAGCTCTAGTATTTGCTAAAGACAAATCTAATTTTGCAGAATTTTCAATACTTGGAACTGCATTTTTAAAATCTTCGAAAGTAGAAGTTAAATCTACTCTTGCTTCAGAAACATTAGAAAAACGTTTTTTTAATTGTGCAATATGTTCTTCTGCTCTAGAAACTTGACTTGCCGCTTGATGAATAGGCATTTCTACACATAAAGTAGGTAAACCTGTTTTTGCACATAAAGTAGAGGTAAGTGCAGAATCAATTCCGCCAGAAACACCAACTACAAACCCATTTACTTTTGCGTTTGTTGCATATTCTTTTAACCAATTTATAATATATTCTGCTACTTTTTCGGTATTCATTGATAAACTATTTTAGTATTTTTATCGTTCTTAAATTGAATGACTAAGATACAAAGAATATGAGATTTTTTTTTACACTTTTAATGGTTTTATGCCTTTTTTTTTCTTGTTCTGATAAAAATTCTAACCAAATTGATGTTTCTAAGATAAATGTAGATTTTTCTGTAAATAGATATGATGTTGATTTTTACAATACTACAAATGAAAGTTTGCCAAAATTAAAGCAAAAATATCCCTATTTATTTCCACAAGAATTTACAGATAGCATTGTTTTTGCAAAAATAAATAATAAAGACGAACAAGAATTATTTGCCGAAACTCAAAAAATATATAAAAACCTTTCATCCGAAGAAAAAGAATTAACATCGCTTTTTAAATATGTAAAATATTACAATTCAGATTTTAAAGAGCCCAATGTTGTTACAATTTTATCGAATATAGATTATGATAGTAGGGTTATTTATGCAGATAGTTTATTGCTTATTTCTTTGGATGTGTATCTTGGAGAAAATCACAAATTCTATGGAGACTATCCAAAGTATATTAAAGAAAATAATACAAAAAATCATATAATTGTTGATGTTGCTAATACTATAATTGATAAACAAGTAAATCTATCAAACAAAAGAGATTTTATTGCAAAAATGATTTTTGAAGGAAAAAAAATGTATTTACTTGATATGTATTTACCCTCAATTTCTGATAGAGAAAAAATAGGATATTCTCAAGATAAAATAAACTGGGCAACTAGAAACGAAGAACAAATTTGGATGTATTTTATAGATAAAAAATTGCTGTTTAGTACAGATACAAAACTTAATCAGCGATTTTTAGAAAACGCGCCTTTCTCAAAATTTTACATGGAACAAGATAATTTATCTCCAGGAAGAATTGGTGTTTGGTTAGGTTGGCAAATTGTAAGGTCTTACATGAAACATAATAATGTATCTTTGCAAGAATTATTAAAAATAGACGAATCAGATTTATTTAATAAATCTAAATACAAACCTAAAAAGTAATGGCCGTTAAACACAATTCTGAAATAAAATTTAATGTTGGTTTAGATGAAAACAAAGTTCCTGAAGAAATTTCTTGGACTGCAAAAGATGGCGGAATTGATAATGAAGCATCTAAAGCGATTATGATTTCTGTATGGGATCACAAACAAAAAGATACATTGCGTATGGATTTGTGGACCAAAGATATGCCGGTTGATGAAATGAAACAATTTTATCATCAAACATTAGTTTCTATGGCAGATGCTTTTGAAAAAGCTACAGACGATCAAAAGATGAGTGCTACTATGCGTGACTTTTGCGACTATTTTGCAGAAAAATTAGAGCTTAAAAAGTAAGTTTTTAAGCTTTTTTTATTTTATTGATAATAAAATCATAGTCTTCTGGATTATTAACAAAATCTATATCGGATACATCAATAATTACTACATTTAAGTCTTGTTGTGTGCTTATAAAATTTTTATAACCGTCATGTATTTTTTGTAAATATGCTGCTTCTATGTTTTGTTCATAATCTCTACCACGCTTTTTAATATTTTGTAAAAGTCTGTCTGTATTTTGATATAAATAGACATACAAATCTGGTTTTGTAATTTCTTTGTACATTAAATCAAACATTTTTCTGTACAATAAATATTCATCTTTTTGTAGTGTGATTTGTGCAAAAATTAATGATTTAAAGATGTAATAATCAGAAACTATTAAGTTTTTAAAGAGATCTAATTGAGCTAAATCATCAGATAATTGCTGGTATCTATCGGCTAAAAAACTCATTTCTAAAGGAAACGCATAACGTTCTTTGTCCTTGTAAAATTTTGGTAAAAACGGATTGTCAGCAAATCGTTCTAAAACAATTTTAGCATTAAATTCATCAGACAACATATTTGATAAAGATGTTTTTCCGGCACCAATATTTCCTTCAATAGCAATATAATTGTATTTTTCTGATAAAGGAACTGGTCTTTTTAGTTTGTCATTAATTAATGAAACTTTAGACGAGTCCTTGCAATTTTTTAAACAAATAGAAAGCTGTTTTTTTTCTATCGGATGAAAAGTATTTCCTGCAATTTCTGTTAAAGGTACCAAAACAAATTTACGTTCTAACATCTTTGGATGTGGCACTGTAAGTGTTTTAGAAAAGATAATTTCATCATCAAATAAAAGAATATCAATATCTATATTTCTATCAGAATATTCTTTAGATTCTTTTCGTTTTCTACCCAATTCTGTTTCTATATTTAAAAGAATACTAATTAGTTTTTCTGGCGGATGATAAGTGGTAACTTTTAAACAAATATTAAAAAAATCTTCGCTATCAAAGCCCCAAGAAGCAGTTTTGTAAATCGAAGATACTTTTTGAATGTCACCAACTTTATCAGCAATTAAATTAATTGCATTTTGAAGGTTTTCAAGTTTATTACCTTGATTTGTTCCTAGAGATAAATATGTGATACGTTGAATTTTCATATAAGATTTGCAAAGAAAATAAAAGGAATCTAATTATTCCCCATCTTTCATAAATTTAATAGAATAAATTTTTTGTGATTTATTTTGTTCTAATAATCTTAGTTCAAAATTTATATTTTTTTTGGCAATAGAAGTAGAAAGTTTATGAAAAGAATCACTAATTTTTATTTTTAGTAATCAGTTTTCTCTATTTGGTATTGTACGCTTTTTATAACAGTATCATTTTTAAAAATTAACTCTAAACATTCTTGTTTTGAATTAAAAGCGCCAGGTTTAAAACCTAAGTTGTAATTCCATTTGTCTTGAGAATTTGCTTTGATACTATCATTCCAACCATACCATTCGCTTTTGCCTAAACTTTTTAGAATTTCAGTTTTTGTTTTACCTTTAAATAATTGGTTTTCTATAATTTGGTTACTCATTTCGAAACGTAATTTAGGTTCTTTTTTCCAGGCTTCAGAATCAAAATATTTTTCGTGATGGTAACTGCTAAATATATTTAATAATGGATAAAATAGAAAAAAGTATACAATAGGAGTAAAAACTATATTTAATAGTAAACTTATCCATTTTCTATTGTCAATACTTTTTACAAATTGCCATAGTAGAATAAACACAAGTAGAAATAGAATAATAAAAACAGGAGTTAAAATCATGTATAATTAAGGTTAATAGTAATGTATTTTATTCTTGAATAAGTTACAAATTTAATAAACAGAAATTATTCAATGAAATATATTTTTTGATATTAATTTTAGAAATATTTGTTTATAGTATTTTTCATATTGAAAGATTATATTTTAAAAAGAACTGAAAATCTTTAGAAATAATTTTATACATGTTTTTTCTTAAAAAAAAAGACTGTCTTTTTATAGACAGCCTTTTATTGTATGTTTAATTTTTTAGAGGTTTACTCTTCTTTTCTTGGTTCTCTTGGTTCTCTTGGTTTTCTGTCATCACGTCTGCGATTGTCTCTACCACCTCTATTATCACGTCCACCACTACGTTTATCATCTCTTGGTGGTCTTGCAACATATCCTTCAGGTTTTGGTAAAATAGCTTTTCTAGAAACTTTTTCTTTACGAGTTCTTGGGTCTAAACCAAAGTACTTAACATCTAAAATATCGCCCATTTTTACTACATCAGAAACATTGTCTGTTCTTTCCCAAGCTAATTCGCTTACGTGTAATAAAACTTCGTTTCCTGGAGCTTCTGTATATTCTACAACAGCACCAAAATCTA
The DNA here is from genome assembly GCF_900105145.1 of Polaribacter sp. KT25b. Taxonomy (NCBI): domain Bacteria; kingdom Pseudomonadati; phylum Bacteroidota; class Flavobacteriia; order Flavobacteriales; family Flavobacteriaceae; genus Polaribacter; species Polaribacter sp. KT25b. The sequence continues at coordinate 348,363 of NZ_LT629752.1, forward strand.
ACATTTTTATTACTTTTACTTCGTAAACACTACCAACTTGTGGTTTAAATAACATTGACTCAATTTTAGCAATAACAGCTTCAATTCCTTCTGGTTTAGTACCTAAAATTTCAATAATTCCTTCTTCGGTTACAGTGTCTTCTGTAATTACAATTGTAGTTCCAGTAGCTTTTTGTAATTCTTGAATATGTTTACCTCCAGGTCCAATAAATGCACCTATCATATCATTAGGAATACGTCTAGAAATCATTTTAGGCGCATGAGCTTTTACTTCTGCATTTGGAGCAGGAATAGTATCTGTTAATTTACTTAAAATATGTAAACGACCATCTCTTGCTTGTTTTAAAGCATTTACTAAAATTTCGTAAGAAAGACCTTTAACTTTAATGTCCATTTGGCAAGCAGTAATTCCATCTTCTGTACCTGTTACTTTAAAATCCATATCTCCTAAATGATCTTCATCACCTAAAATATCAGATAGAACAGCATAACGATCACCATCAGAAATTAATCCCATTGCAATACCAGAAACTGGTTTTTTTAACTGAACACCAGCATCCATTAATGCCATTGTACCAGAACAAACAGTTGCCATAGAAGAAGAACCATTAGATTCTAACACTTCTGATACAACTCTTACTGTATAAGGGCAATCAGCAGGAATCATTCCTTTTAATGCTCTTTGTGCCAAATTACCATGACCAACTTCTCTACGAGAAGTTCCTCTTAATGGGCGAGCTTCACCAGTACAAAAAGGAGGGAAGTTATAATGTAAATAGAAGTTTTCTTCACCTTCATAAGATGGCATATCTATTTGAATAGCATCTCTAGATGTTCCTAAAGTAACGGTTGCTAATGCTTGTGTTTCTCCACGAGTAAATATTGATGAACCATGAGTTGATGGTAAGTAATCTACCTCACACCAAATTGGTCTAATATCTGTAGTTTTACGTCCGTCTAAACGTAAACCTTCTGCTAAAGTTAATTCTCTAACTGCATTTTTTTGTGCTTTGTTGAAATATTTTCCAATCAATCCGCCAAAATCTGCTAATTCTTCTTCAGAGAAAGTTGCTGTAATTTCTTCTTTTACTTCAGCAAAAGCATTTGTGCGTTCTACTTTAGAAGTTCCTTTTTTAGCAATTTCATAACATTTATCGTATGCTAAATCGTTAATTCTTTTCGCTAATTCTTCATCTTCTCTTTCTGGTTCGTACTCACGTGTAACTTTTTTACCAAAAGCTTCTGCTAAATTAACTTGAGCAGCACATTGTACTTTAATGGCTTCGTGTGCAAATTTAATTGCAGCTGCCATTTCTTCTTCAGAAATTTCATCCATTTCACCTTCAACCATCATTACAGAGTCTGCTGATGCTCCAATCATCATATCGATGTCAGATTCTGCTAATTGAGCTCTGTTTGGGTTGATTATAAATTCTCCATTTACTCTTGCAACACGTGCTTCTGAAATTGGAGTTTCGAAAGGAAGGTCACTTAATTGAATAGCTGCTGATGCAGCTAAACCTGCTAAAGCATCTGGCATAACATCTTCATCATGAGACATTAATTGTACCATCACTTGAGTTTCTGCATGATAATCTTTTGGAAATAATGGACGTAAAACACGGTCTACTAAACGCATTGTTAATACTTCTCCATCACTTGGTCTTGCTTCTCTTTTAAAGAAACCTCCAGGATAACGTCCTGCAGCAGCAAATTTTTCTCTATAATCTACTGTAAGTGGTAAAAAATCAACGTCAGATTGTTTGTAGTTAGAAACTACAGTACATAATAACATAGCTTTACCCATTTGAACAACAACTGAACCGTGTGCTTGTTTTGCTAATTTACCGGTTTCTAATGAGATGGTTCTTCCATCTCCAAGGTCTATTACCTCTCTAAATACTTTTGGAATCATAAAATTTTAATTCTAAATTTTTAATTTGTTTGTTGTTGTGTTGTTGTTTGTTGTTGCAATGGAAATACAAGAATTTTGTTAGGATTCTTGATTTTTTTATTAATTTTCTGTTTGTTAGACAGAATTAAATACTTTTTTTAATCCCTACTCTTGTAGGAAAGACAAATATTGTTTTGTAGCAAGCTACACGAAATTTGTCATAATAAAAAAGAGGCACGTTTATAGAGCCTCTTTTTTTTGAGAATTATTTTCTAATTCCTAATTCTTGAATAATTGCACGATATCTAGTAATATCAGACTTTTTAAGATAATCTAATAAACTTCTACGTTTACCAACTAACATTACTAATGAACGTTCAGTGTTAAAATCTTTACGATTTCTTTTTAAATGCTCTGTTAAGTGGTTAATTCTGTGTGTGAATAACGCAATTTGACCTTCTGAAGTACCAGTATCGTTTTTACCTTTACCGTGTTTTTCGAAGATGCTTTCTTTTACTTCTTTTGTTAAGTACATGCCAATATTATTTAAATGATTTTTATGTATTTCAATGCGCTTTACATTGAAGCTGCAAATATATAATTAATTTCTTACATACCTGTTGTGCATTTTGATGAAATTCTGTCAGTTCGAGTGAATTTTACGATTGAAATGAGTAAAATTTGTATCGAGAATAAGAATTTTAGCTTTTAATTAGTTCTCGATACAATTTTTCGTTCCTCAAAATCACTCGAACTGACAGTTTTGGATATTTTTAGTCCAAAATGCACAACGAGTTCTTACATAAATGAAAATATGAATTGAGAAATAAAAATAACTTTATATAACTATCTCCTTAAATATTAGTAAGTTATTATTATTATTATTGCCATGAAGGTTTTTATAAATGCTATGAACACTTTGTAAATTTTCAAACCAATAAATATTATTAACTTTAAATTAAATTATTATGAAAAAAGTAAACTTTTTTTTGTGCATTTATCTGTACGATTATTTTAGCTACAATTTTAAATAGTTGTAGTGAAACTAGTTATCATGAGTTCTCTCATGATTCTAAAATAGAGTCTTGGGTTCAAGAAAATAAAAAAGAAATTATCAACTATGATTGGGGGAAATTAACTACTTTTTCAGAAAAAGAACAAAAAGCAATATTGTGGGCTTTATCTCCAAAAAAAGGAAAAGATTTATGGCAAGAAAAAGTTAATCATATTTTAACTCTTGATTTGCCAAAAGTAGAAATGGGTACTTAAAATGGTTTGCAGGAATCTTTAAAGAAATAAAACACTAAGAAACAACGCCTGAATATTTGAATGTGAAAATGAAAAATAAGACGTTAGAAGCTAAGGAGAAGTTTGGATGGAGTGATAAATTTATTCATGATTTATTCTTCGCAACTGACAATGTGGTTTTGAAATCAAAAGTACCTTCAATTCAGAATAATTCAAAACGTATTATAGATCAAAATCCACCAGATACTTGCGATTGTAAATTTGATTGGGGTTGTGGAGTTGTAAGTGGTAATTGTTTAAGTAATGAAGGTTGTAAACTTAATAATGGTGATTGTGGTTTTTTTGGAAATGATGATTGTAATGGTAGTTGTGCTTAATTAAAAATAAAATGAAGAAATTCTTTATTTACAGTATAGGTGTTGTGTTATTTTATCTTATTGTAAGATTTTTATTGAATGGACATGAGTTTATTTTTTCTGTTTTCATGATTTCTTCTTTTATTTTCAGTTTTTTCATTGAAAAAAAAGAGATGATTTATTCAATGTCACTTTTAACTTTAATATGGGGAATTCATTTTTTTAGAGAAAGTTCAATAATAGTTAATATTATTATCTATTTTATCTTTACTCCATTAACTTTCTATTTAGGATATTATTTAAAAAATAAACATGTTTTTTATAAAATAATATACCCAGTTTTTTTAGTTTTAATTGGTGTTTACGGTTTTACTAATTTATGGTATTATACTACAAATTTTAACTCAAGAGTAAATTATAATTCACCAATAATGAATTTTCATAATAATGAGGTAAGAATTGATACAATTAAAAATGAAGTTATTGTTTTAGATTATTGGACCACAAGTTGTGGTGTATGTTTTAAAAAATTTCCGGAATTCGAAAAGTTATATTTAAAATATAAAGAGAATCCAAATGTAAAATTATATGCTGTTAATATACCTATTAAAAGAGATACTTTTGGATCTGCAAAAAAAATGATTGAAAAATATAATTATCAATTTCCTGTTTTGTATTCAGACTCAGATACTATTCCTAAACAACTTGGATTTAATAAGTATCCTCATTTAATAATTTTAAAGAATGGGAAAGTAAGATATAATGGATACCCTGCTTTAGGAGAAGATAATCTTTTTGTTAACTCCTTAGATGATGAAATAGAATTATTGCTAAAAGAATAGAAAAAAGCCAGCAGTCGCTGGCTTCTTTTTATTAAGATCTAATTGGTAAATTCTGAATTAAATCAATATATAAATTTACTTGTTTTTTTAGTTCTTTTCTTTCATAAATTGCATCTAAGAAGCCGTGTTCTAGAACAAATTCAGATTTTTGAAACCCTTCTGGTAAATCTTTTCCTGTGGTATCTTTTACAACTCTTGGTCCTGCAAAGGCAATTAATGCATTAGGTTCTGCAATATTTATATCACCTAACATTGCGTAAGAAGCAGTTGTACCACCAGTAGTAGGATCGGTGCACAAAGAAATATATGGAATTTTAACTTCTGCTAATTGTGCTAATTTTGCTGATGTTTTTACCAATTGCATTAAAGAAAGTGATGCTTCCATCATTCTTGCTCCTCCAGATTTAGAAATCATTAAAAAAGGAATCTTGTTTTTGATAGAATAATCGATAGCTCTTGCAATTTTTTCTCCAACAACAGAACCCATAGAGCCACCAATAAAAGCAAAATCCATAGCTGCAATTACTAAATCTTTTCCTAAAGATTTACCAACTGCTGTTCTAACAGCATCTTTTAATTTGGTTTTTTCTTGTACAGATTTTAATCTATCTGGATATTTTTTAGTGTCTTCAAACTTTAATGGATCTTTAGAGGTTAGATTTGCATCTAATTCTTCAAATTTATTGTCATCAAAAAACAGCTCGAAATATTCTTTACTACCAATTCTTACATGATATCCATCTTCTGGACTAACATATAAGTTTTTTTTTAGCTCTTCGGTATCAATAATTTTTCCACTAGGAGTTTTGTACCAAAGCCCTTTTGGAGTATCTTTTTTTTCTTCTGTAGGAGTCTGAATTCCTTTGTCTTTACGTTTAAACCAAGCAGTCATAGTTAGTTTATTTTATTGTTGATGTTTAATTTTTGTCTTCTAAAAAATAAAGAAACCAATTTACAAATGTAAAAGATTTTTATGAACTATAAATTTTCTTTAATAGATTCTTTTTATAAGCCTCTTTTTTAAGCATAAAAAAAAGCATTTTGAAATATTTCAAAATGCTTTTTATAAATTTTAGAATTTAAAATTTTATAATGTATCTATATTATTTAAATCTTCAAATGCTTTTTTCAAACGTGTTTTAAAAGTTAATTCACCTTCACGTAACCATTTTCTTGGATCATAATATTTTTTATTTGGTTGGTCTGCTCCATCAGGATTACCAATTTGAGTAGCTAAATAAGCTGCTTTTCCTTGCATGTAATCTCTAATTCCTTCTGTAAAAGCAAACTGTAAATCAGTATCAATATTCATTTTGATAACTCCATAACCAATAGCTTCTCTAATTTCTTCTACTGTAGAACCAGATCCTCCGTGAAATACAAAATCGATATGATTTTCTTCAACACCATATTTTTTAGTAATAAAATCTTGAGAATTTCTTAAAATTTTTGGTGTTAATTTTACATTTCCTGGTTTATAAACTCCATGAACATTACCAAATGCTGCTGCAATTGTAAATTGAGGAGAAACTTTTAATAACTCTTCGTATGCATAAGCAACTTCTTCTGGTTGTGTGTATAATTTAGAATCATCTACATCAGAGTTATCTACACCGTCTTCTTCACCACCGGTAATACCTAATTCGATTTCTAAAGTCATACCCATTTTAGCCATTCTAGCTAAATAAGTTTTACAAATTTCGATGTTTTCTTCAATTGGCTCTTCAGATAAATCTATCATATGAGAACTATAAAGAGGTTTACCAGTTTCTGCAAAATGTTTTTCTGATGCGTCTAATAAACCGTCAATCCAAGGTAATAATTTTTTAGCACAATGATCTGTGTGTAAAATTACAGGAACTCCGTAAGCTACTGCTAATTCATGAATGTGTTTTGCACCTGCAATACCACCAGCGATAGCTGCTTTTTCACCTTCATTAGATAATCCTTTACCTGCATTAAATTGCGCTCCACCATTCGAAAATTGAATGATTACGGGTGCATTTAAATCTCTTGCAGTTTCTAAAACACCATTTATAGTGTCAGAACCTATAACATTTACTGCTGGTAAAGCAAAACCTTTTTCTTTTGCTAATTTAAAAATTGCTTGAACTTCTTTTCCTGTTGCTACTCCAGGTTTTATATTATGACTCATCTTTTATTTTTTTTATGGATATTTTATATGTCAAAAGTACTAAAAAATAGTAGTTTAAGTGGCTAGAAATCTAAGAAAATAACGAAAACGTTATAGAGTTTTAGTACTGTTTTTTATTAGAAAGGATAGTTGATTCCTATATTATAAACGGCATTAGAGAAATTATAATTTCTAAACCATTTATTACTTTCTAAATAAGGTTCATAGGTTTTAAAACCAATATCTAAACGCACAATTAAAAAGCTAAAATCTAATCTTGCGCCAAAACCAGAACCAACTGCAATGTCTTTTACAGAATCAAAACCAGTAAGTTTAGAATCATCATCTACAAGGCTAGAACCAGAAATATCCCAAATATTTCCAGCATCAACAAATAAAGCACCTTTTAATCTACTAAAAACATCAAACCTGTATTCTAAACTAGATAAAAATTTAAAACTACCAACATTGTATTCTAAGCCTGTATTTCTACTTCCTGGACCTAATTCGTATGTTTGCCAAGCTCTAATATCATTCGATCCACCAGCAAAATAACTTTTAGTAAAAGGAATATCAGAATTATCATAGGTAACTATTGCTCCTAAAAAGGTTCTTAGTCCAAAAACTGAACTATTACCTAAATCCCAGAATTTTTTATACTCAATATCCGTTTTAAAATATTGTGCCAACGGAATGTTTAAAAATGTTTTTTTGTCATGAATATTTGTCTTATCAGACAGTAAGCCTAAAACGTTTCCAGAGTTTGCAACTCTAATTTTAAAAAAAGAAAAATCGCTGTCTTTAAAATTTGTTTGATTATTGTAAGTATATGAAAACGCTAATACGGGAATTAAAAAATCTGAGGTAATTATATTATATCTATTTAATATGTTAGTTGCTGTGTTGTATTCATCAGGATTTGATGTTTTAAAACTACTGTCGTTTGTAACAGCATTCATGAATTTTACAGATTCTATAGACTGTGATTCATCCGTAGGAAGAGGGTAATTACTTGTGTTTTTTACATTGTCGTAGACTTCTGCTACTTCGTCTAAATTTTCAAATTCAGAGCTATAGATGTCAAAGAAACTACCAATATTTAAATTTTTTACATATTGAGTATTTAAGACTTCTAATTGTATGGTTTTCTTATAATTAAATTGCCACTTATAATCAGTTAAAAAAGAAAACGTTTGCCTGTCTAAACCAATATTTTTTTGCAAACTTGAACCAATAGAAAATAATGTTCTTGGCGACATTTCTTTGGGTACTAATTTATTTAATCCAAAAGGAGCTACGAGTCTTGGTATTTCTAAAGAAACATCTGCACCAAATTCCCAACCAGGACCATTATTAGAATTAAACCAAGAACCCAAAAGAGACATTTTTAGCAGCTCAGCACCTTTAAAAGTGTTTCTATTGGTAATAGAAAATTTTGCTGATGTTCCAATATTTCTAATATTAGAGTGTGTTAATTCTGTTTCTAAACCTAAAGTAAATTTTTCTAAAGGCGCTAAACGGATTTCCATTATTAACTCATCATCTGTATCTGGAACTGAAGAATAAATAATGTTTGTGGATTTAAAATTCTTTAAAGATTTTAAATGTGTTCTTGTTAAGTTGCTTAATGTGTCTTTGTAAACTTCGTTTGGTTTTAAGAAAATAGACTGTGCTAAATATTTTGGATTATACCTTAGCTTATCGTATGATAAAAATTTAATTCCCTTATAGAGAACTGTGTCTTTTATGGGTTCTCCTTTTTTTGTAAAAGAATAATCTGTTTTTACATTTACTTCTTTTATAGTATGAACCTTATATGGTTTTTCGATATAGTTATCGTTTTCTTCAATTAGTCTATCAGCAGAAATTAATAATTCTACGTTTGTTTTATGATCTGTTCTGCTTGAATCTACATAAAAACCTAATGCAGATTCTGTAAAATGATAAATTCCATTATTTCTAAAAAGCTTAACAATATTTTCTGATTCATGTCTAAAAGTTTCATCTTTATATTGATCGCCGTTTTTTAACAGCGTTTCTAAACCAGAAGTTTTATAAATAGAATCTAAAACTGGCGAAGCTATTTTAAAATTAATAGTATCTAAAATTGTAGGTTCTCCTTTTGTAATATAATATGCAACCGAAGCTTTTTTACTGATAGAATCTTTATTAATTTTAGAAGTTACTTTCGAATTAAAATATCCTTGAGTTTTATAATAAGCCCACAAATTATCTGCCGTTCTGCTTATTTTAACGTCGTTAATTATTTCTGGTTCATCATAATCTAAAAACCAATTATTTAGATTTATAAACCAATTTGCGTAGGCAATACTTTGTTTTTCAGAAAAAATACTTTTAACAGTTTTGTAAGATTTTGGGTTTTTCTTAGCCCATTTTGTAGGTGTTTTTGGTATGTTATGATCTCCCATATTATGAAGATATAAACCTATAGGAAGCCCTAAAAAACGAGAATTTGGTTTTTGTAATATGTATTTTTGTAATTCTGCACCTTTTATTTTTACGCTATCTAAAAAAATATAATTTTCATTTAACATGTGTTCTCCTTCGATAACGTGTTTTGTAGAATTACACGAAATTAAAAAGACAATTAATAAAAAATAAAACGATATTTTTTTCATTATTTTAGCGCTGCAAAGAAAATCAAAAATAGTATTTTTCAACGGTTAATTTCTACTTACACACAATTAATGAGCATTTCAAAAAATCAACTTAAAACTATAACAAGTTTATCTCAAAAAAAGTATAGACAAAAATATAAATTATTTATTGCTGAAGGTGTTAAAGTTGTAAATGAATTGCTAAATTCTTCTTTTAAAATTGATACGCTATTTGCTACTGATGATTTTAAAACTGATATTTCATCAGATAAAATAATTAGAATTTCTGATAAAGAATTACAAAAAATCAGCAATTTAAAAACGCCAAATAAAGTATTAGGATTATTTATGATTCCTGATGAAAAACCACTTCAAAAAAACGGATTATCGATTGCTTTAGATGCTATAAATGATCCTGGTAATTTAGGTACAATTATTCGTTTGTGCGATTGGTTTGGTGTTACTCAATTACTTTGTTCTAGAGAAACTGTAGATTGTTACAATCAAAAAGTTGTACAAGCAAGTATGGGGTCTTTAACTAGAATTTCTATTAAATATGTTGATTTAAAAATGTATTTAATAGAGACCAAATTGCCAATTTTTATTGCTGATATGGATGGTGAAAATGTTTATAAATCAACATTACCAAAAGAAGCAATTTTAGTTATGGGTAACGAAGCAAATGGGGTTTCTGATGAATTAAAAACACTTATTAAAAACAAAATTTCTATTCCAAGATTTGGAGAAACTCAAGAAACTGAAAGTTTAAATGTTGCTACTGCAACTGCTATTTTATTGAGCGAATTTAAGCGTAGTTATTAAATAAGGTTTTAGTTGAAGTATTTTTCAATTTTTAAAACTTCAAAACTTTTTTAGTTTGTAACTATTTTTTACTCAAAAGCAAAAGTTAGAAAAACACCACGAGTTCCCATGTAGTTTATCGGAGCTGTCCATTGACTGTCTGGGTCATCATCATATTTTATCTCATTATTAATGGCAAAAATTCCACGTATTGAAGGTGAAAACTTAAAGTAATACAGATAAATGTCAATTCCTAGTCCAACTTCGTACATAAAATTATGAGTTGTCATTCTAAATTGTCCAGAAGAATTATCATCTTGATTATTTTCATTACTAGAAAAATTGTAATTATAAGAAATACCACCTAATATATACGGGCGAATATTTTTATATCTGTCTGTGCTAAATTTAAAAATTACAGGAACATGTAAATAAGTTGATCCAATTTCTCTAACGCTGTCTTGTTTTGTGTCTAAATGATTAAAGTAAATATTTTTAGAATTACTTACTAAACCTGGTTCTAAACGTAGATTTAGGTTTTTGTGTAAACGTAAATCTGCAATTAAACCTACATTAAAACCCGAGGTAGGTTCAACTGTAATATCTGCATCGTCAAAAATACTATTTCTTAAATTTAGTTTAAAATCATTCTGATTTAAACCAAGGTAAAAACCATAATGTATTTTTTTTTCATCAAACGTTGGTATATTTTCTACACGTTCTCTTTGTGCGTAAAATGCATTAGAAATCATTAGAAAAACACCAAAAAGTAATACTTTTTTATTCATTTTTATTTGCTTGCGGTATAAATTGTAGCAACTCCAAAAGTTACAGGTTTATGCTTTGTATTTGTAAACCCATTTTTTTGTAAAATATTGTTGAAAGCTTCTCCAAAAGGAAAAGAATTTGCAGATTCTGATAAATATGAATAAGCAACTTTGTCTTTAGAGAATAATTTACCAATAATTGGAAGAATATAATTTGTATAAAATTTATACCCTTGTTTAAAAGGAAATTTTGTTGGGTTTGAAGTTTCTAAAATAACTAAAACTCCAGTAGGTTTTAAAACTCGTGCAATTTCTGTAATTCCTTTGTTTAAATGTGCAAAATTACGAACACCAAAAGAAACCGTAATAGCGTCAAAAGTATTGTCATCAAAAGGCATTTCTTCAGAATCGCCAACAATCATTTCTATTTTTTCTGATAAATTTACTTTTGCAATTTTTCGTTTTCCAACCTCAAGCATTCCTGCAGAAATGTCTAAACCAACAATTTTATCAGGATTTAAAGAAGCCATCATTAGTGCTAAATCTCCAGTACCTGTAGCGATATCTAAAATTTGTTTCGGATTGTTTTTACCAACAATTTCCACTACTTTTTTACGCCATTTTACATCAATTCCTAAAGAAATAACTCTGTTTAAGCCATCGTAATTTTCAGAAATATTATCGAACATTTGTGTAACCTGTTCTTTTTTACCTAGTTGAGAATCTTTGTATGGATTTATTTTTTCTGCTGACATTTTTTAGGCTTTAAGCTAAAATTTTTACTTTTCTTCAAATTTCTTTTTCTAACCATTTAAGGCAATAACTTCACTAATTTGATTTGGTAACATTTCCATTAACAAGGATTCTATTCCGTTTTTTAAAGTTGCAGTAGATGAAGGGCAACCACTACAAGCGCCTTGTAAAACAACACTTACAACTTTGGTTTCTTCATTATAAGAACGAAAAGCAATATTTCCTCCATCACCAGCAACAGCAGGTTTTATGTATTCGTCTAAAATATCAGAAATCTGTGCAGAAATTCCTTCAAGTGCTACAATTGGAGTTTCTATAGCTGTATTGTTTTCTGTATTTTGTTTCGGAATTTCTTTAATAATTATCTTTCCATCTACTAAATATTCACGAATAAAAGTTCTTACTTCAGCAAAAACCTCTTTCCATTCTACCATGTCATATTTTGTAATAGAAATATAATTATCAGAAATAAAAACTTCTTTTACAAAAGGAAAGTTGAATATTGCTTGAGCTAAAGGCGATGATTTGCTTGCTTCATCAATGTTTTTATATTCAACATCTGTTTGTGTTAATGCTTTGTTTGTTCCAAATTTCATTACTGCAGGATTTGGTGTAACTTCTGCATAAACTTCAATCGCTTCTTTTTTGGTTGATGAAGTTTTTTCGTTTACAACAATATTTCCGTCTGCAATATAAGCTTCTATTTGTTCTGCAACTTCTTCTTGAACATCAATCCATTCTACAATGTCATAACGTTGAATTGCAATGAAATTAGCAGTTATAAATATCTTTTTTACGAAAGGTAAATAAAATAATTCTTGTGCTAAAGGAGAGTTTTTAGCTTCATCAATATTAGAAAATTCATAACTACCACCATTTATTAAAATTGTTGTACTATTAAATTTTAATATGGTGTTATTTGTAGTTTCTTGTATGGTAATTTTTGTCTCTTGCATTGTCTTAAAATAAGTTGCGAAATTACGGCAAAAAACTGAAATGCAATAAAAAAGACCTTGGATGTTTTTAGAAATCCAAGGTCTTTTTTATTAATTCGATTTAGTTTATAAAGCCAAAGTAAGCGTTGTTGTAAATATTTTGTTGTTTAAATCTAAGTTCGTTGGGTTTACATTAAAGCCTTGGTAAAAGTTGTAAACCGATGTTTTGTTGTTGTCTGTAAAAGAAAAGTCTAATTTAAAATTGCCAAAGTTGTAACCAGCACCTAGAGAATAACCTTCTAAATTATCAGAATCTATAGCAGATTTATCTGGGTTTTGTTCAAACATATAACCACCTCTTATGCTAAATCTATCAAAACGCCATTCTGTACCTAAGTTAAAGTTGTTTGTATTTCTGTAATTATCCTGAAATGATTGGTTTTCTGCAGAAAAATCTGCTCCAGAAAGGTTAATGCTTTTGTAGTTTTTATTAGTATAATCTAAACTTAATAATCCGTTTTTACCAAAAATAATAGCAGCACTTGCAGTTAATTTACTTGGGGTTTTTAATTTATAAATTAATGATTGAAAAGGGTAGTAGCCACCAGCAGTGTTATCATATATTAAATTGTCTTCGCTTACAGTAATTTCTGTATCACCAAAAAAGCCATCATTATCTATAATGTTAGTTTCCTCTTGAAGTTCTGTAAACCAAGTTGGAGTTTGGTAGGATAACCCAAATCTAAAATTTTGATTTGCTTTGTAAATAAAACCTATATTCATAGAAAAACCAGAGCCTGCAGTAAAATTTTCTTGATATAAATTTGCATCTAACTCATTACCATTTACATCGCTATTAAACTCTGTTAGAGTAGATCTTTGACTAAAATTAAGATCATAAAAATTTAAACTTGCTCCTAAATGTAGTTTATTTTGATGTACAGAAGAAAAACCAATGTTTATTTCGCTTAATTCTCCCGTATAAGTATTGTTAAAACGTTGCCCATCTGCAATATCATAAACAAGAGCTGGGGTGTTAGTGTCTAAAGGGTATTCAGAAAAAGTAGTAATATTACTATTACCTTCTGATAGAAAGCTATCTGCAAAATCTTTGGTAATTTTATAGTTAACACCAATTGCAAACTTACTCCAATCTTTACTATAAGCACTATCAAAAACTAAAACGGCACCTGCATTAGATAGGTTTATAAATTGATCTTGAGTTGTTCTAGAATTACCATAATATGTCGAAGTAATATTAGAATTTCTTGAATTAAATGTTCCAGAAAATTCACTATTATTAAAAACAGATAAACCTGCAGGATTTACATTAATTGAAGATATGTCACCTCCTAAAGCTCCAAATGCACCGCTCATTGCTGTAAAACGCGCCGAACCATTATTGTCATTTTGAGAAAACATAATTCCTAAACCTTCATAGCCTAAAGATTGAGAATTAGACACAAATATTGTCGCGAACAAAGCCGCTATTGTAAAAAATCTTTTCATTTTATTGGATTTTTCTTTAAAGTTTTTATTTTTTAATTTCCTCTTCTTCTACTAGAAGATGAACTGCTAGAACTTCTACTTGATGATGAACTTCTTCCTCTATTACTACTTGTAGAAGTTGATCTTCTCATTGTTGAAGAACTATTATTTGAACTTGAAGTAGTAGTTCTTCTTGTTGTAGTTCCGCTTCGTGTAGAAGAAGTGTTGTTTCTACTAGTAGATGTTCTTCTTGTTGGTGTTGTACTTCTTTTAATTGTTGAAGAACTTCGTGAAGTAGAAGTGCTTCTTCTAGTTGGACTTACTGTGTTAGAACTTCTTCTTGATGTGTTTGATGAAGATCTAGTATTTGAAGTATTAGTTCTTCTGCTTACAGAGTTAGAATATCTAGTATTAGAACTTACACCTCTTCTGTTGTAAGAATTGTTAGTAACTCTTCTGCCGTAAGTATTGTTTCTATTTACACCATAATAATTTCCAGGTCTATAGTAGTGAAAATTATTGTAATAACCTATATTCCAATTGTAGCCCCCATAAAAAGGGTTGTAAAAATTATTGTAATTCCAGTAATTGTTATTCCATATTCCCCAATTTCTATATCTCCAATTATTATATCCCCAACCATTGTATAAGCTATAATTATTATAGCCATAATAGTCGTACCAATATGGGTCATTAATTAAATTTACTTGAACAACAACATTGTCATCATATCCCCAAGGTTCATTTGCATCATAACTTAAAGTTTCATCAATAGCTTCATCATCATACCTGTTATTTGAATTATAAGAATCTACATCAGTAAAAAAATCATCATCTTGAATGTTTTCTAGTTCTATTAACCTTTTTGTAAAGTAATTGTCTTCATAATCATTATGTTTTTTTTCCTCTAAAACAACTACTTGTTCTTTTTCTCTTGTAACATTATTATCACCATAAATACCATCGTTATTGTACACACTTCGATAAGTACCACAAGAAACTAGAAGTAAATTTGCAGTAATAAATAGAACAATATGTTTTAAGTTTAAGCCTTTATAATGTGTATCCATAATATTGGTATTTAAGTGAGTCTTTTTAAAATAACGAATTTTTGCTTTTAAAAACACTAAATTATAGTAATTTTGTAACGTTTTTGAAAATAAATTATTATTATTTTAACAAAAAATTCACTTTAAAGATAACAATATTTGTGCCAAAGTAAATATTTATGAGCAAGAAGTTAACAAAAAGAACAGAAGATTATTCTAAATGGTATAATGAATTAGTTGTAAAAGCTGATTTAGCAGAAAACTCTGCAGTTAGAGGATGTATGGTTATAAAACCTTACGGATATGCAATTTGGGAAAAAATGCAAGCTGAATTAGATAGAATGTTTAAAGAAACTGGGCATGAAAATGCTTATTTCCCTCTTTTTGTTCCTAAAAGTTTGTTTGAAGCTGAGGAAAAAAATGCCGAAGGTTTTGCAAAAGAATGTGCCGTTGTAACTCATTATCGTTTACAAAATGATCCTGATAATCTAGGTAAATTAAGAGTAGATCCAGAAGCTAAGTTAGAAGAAGAATTGGTGGTTAGACCAACATCAGAAGCAATTATATGGAATACTTATAAAGGATGGATTCAATCTTATAGAGATTTACCTTTATTGATAAATCAGTGGGCAAATGTTGTTCGATGGGAAATGCGCACACGTTTGTTTTTAAGAACAGCAGAGTTTTTATGGCAAGAAGGTCATACAGCACATGCTAGTAAAAGTGAAGCTTTATTTGAAGCAAAACAAATGCAAGATGTATATGCAGAATTTGCAGAAAACTTTATGGCTATGCCTGTAGTTAAAGGTGCAAAATCTGAAAGTGAGCGTTTTGCAGGTGCAGACGAAACGTATACAATTGAAGCTTTAATGCAAGATGGAAAAGCATTACAAGCAGGAACAAGTCATTTTTTAGGTCAGAATTTTGCAAAAGCATTTGATGTAAAATATACATCAAAAGAAGGAAAACAAGAATATGTTTGGGCAACTTCTTGGGGAGTTTCTACGCGTTTAATTGGTGGGTTAATTATGACACATTCAGATGATCTTGGATTGGTTTTGCCTCCCAAATTAGCACCAATTCAAGTTGCAATTATTCCCATTTATAAAAATGATGAGCAATTGGATGCTATATCGGAAAAAGTAAATGAAATTGTAAAAGAATTACGGAAAAGAGGAATTTCTGTTAAATATGATAATAGAGATACATATAGACCTGGAGCAAAGTTTGCAGAATACGAATTAAAAGGTGTTCCTGTTAGAATGGCTATTGGTAGTCGTGATTTAGAAAATAATACGGTAGAAATTGCAAGAAGAGATACTCTAGACAAACAAACGGTTTCGCAAGATGATGTTGTAACTTATATTGATAATTTATTAGTAGAAATTCAACATAATTTATTTAATAAAGCAATCGAATTTAGAAAAGAACACACCACAGAGGTTACAACTTTTGTTGAATTTAAAAAAGCAATAAAAAATAAAGGTGGTTTTGTTTCTGCACATTGGGATGGAACAATAGAAACAGAAGAAAGAATTAAAGAGTATACTAAAGCTACAATTAGGTGTATTCCTAACGATTCTAAAGAAGAAATAGGTGTTTGTGTATTAACAGGGAAACCTTCTAAAAGAAGAGTGCTTTTTGCTAAATCTTATTAATTTTAAAAAAAAAGTAATTTTTTTTAAAAAAAGATTGCACAACTCAAAAAACGTTGTATATTTGCACCCGCAATTGAGAAGTATTTAATTGTTATGGTCCGTTCGTCTAGGGGTTAGGACGCATGGTTTTCATCCATGTAACACGGGTTCGATTCCCGTACGGACTACAAAGTTTTAATATAAAAAACTAATAAATTAAGAATTATGGCAAATCATAAGTCAGCTTTAAAGAGAATTAGAAGTAACGAGGCTAAAAGGTTACTTAATAAATATCAGCATAAAAGTACACGTAATGCTTTAAGAGATTTACGTGCTATTGAAGATAAAACAGAAGCGCAAGGTAAATTAGGTAATGTTATTTCTATGTTAGATAAATTAGCTAAAAGAAATATTATTCATAAGAATAAAGCTGCTAATTTAAAATCTAAATTAACAAAACACGTTGCTGCATTGTAATTTTTAAAACTTTTTACAAAAAAAATAAAAAACGCTCTGAATTGTATTCAGAGCGTTTTTTAATATGCAATATATTTTTTAATAATTATCGCTTAAATCTAAAAGTTGTGGGATTTTTAGAATTGTACATAAATATTAGTTAGAAGAATTAATAGGGATTCTATATTTCTAAGAGTTTAGAAATATTTCTATCTATTGTGTTATGTGCGATATTTATTTAAAACCACTGTTTTACCAATCGTAATTCTTGTGAGCGTCTAATCTAATAAAGATAAAAAGTAAGATTGTAAAGCCCCATAGTGAAGACCCTCCATAGCTAAAGAACGGTAAAGGAATTCCAACAGTTGGTAATAAGCCTATAACCATTCCAATGTTTACAATTACGTGAAAGAATAGAATAGATGCTAAACTGTAGCCGTATATTCTTCCGAATTTATTCGTGTGTGTTTCGGCTAAATAAATAATTCTATACATCATTAACATAAATAGAATAATAACAAAGCTACTACCAATAAAACCCCATTCTTCACCAACGGTACTAAAAATGTAATCTGTATGTTGTTCTGGTACAAAGTCTCCTTTGGTTATGTCTCCTTCTAAATAACCTTTTCCAAACCATCCGCCAGAACTAATTGTTAATTCTGATTGGTAAGAATTATAACCGATATTAGTGTTATCAACCTTCATGCCTAGTAAAACCTCAAAACGATCTCTATGATGTTGTTTAAATATATTATTGTATGTAAATTCTGTTCCAAAAATAAACAACGCAACAAAAAGATAGAAAGCTAATATTTTATACCAATTAAATCGAAAGAATCTTTTTCCGCCTCTATAAATTGTGTAAGCTACTATGAATGAAATGATGATAAAAAGAGAGACGAACATTTTACTTGCTCCAAAAAATATTGTGAGTACAAATAAGGCTATAACTGTTGTTCCTAATAAAATATAATTAAGGGTTAAACCTTCTCTATTTAGTACAAAAAAGAATGATAAATAGATAAGTGCAGAACCAGCATCTGGTTGTAAAGTGATTAAAAAAGCAGGAAAAAAAACGATGATAAAAGCTTTTATCTGATTTTTAACCAACTTAAAATTGTATTGTCTGTCACTTAATAATTTAGCAACGGCTAAAGCTGTAAATGCTTTTACAAATTCTGATGGCTGTAAACTCATTGCGCCAAAATTAAACCAAGATTTGGCTCCGTTTATTTCTTTACCAAAAGGAAACAATAAAATTAGAGAAAGGATTGAGATTAAATATAAAACACTCGCAAATTTTTCGTAAAATTTAGAATTAAAGAAAAGAATTGTGATTATTAATGGAACGCTTAATCCAATCCATAAAATTTGTTTACCATATTTTGTAGAAAAATCTAAAATTTGGTTGTTTTCTTCAGTTTTTGAAGCTGCAAAAATATTTAACCAACCAAAACCAATTAGAACGATGTATAGGACAACTAAAATCCAATCTATACCTGCAAAAATATTATTCTTTTCCTGACGCAATTTGTTTCGGTTTTGGAATTTGTTTATCGTAAACTGCTTGCAAACTCATATTTAACATATTTTGTTCTCTATATTTATTTGCATCAGAAATACTACCATTTAAATATTTTTCTATCATTAAACTTGTAATTGGTGCAGCAATTGTAGATCCAAAACCTCCATTTTCTACAAAAACAGCAATCGCAATTTTAGGATTATCTTTTGGGGCAAATGCAACTAAAATAGAATGATCTTCTGCTTGGACTTTAACACCATCAACCATTTTTATAGAGTTTTCTGATGTTCCAGTTTTTCCACAAATTTCAATTCCCTTAACTTGGCTCCATCTTCCAGTTCCGGTTTTAAAAACTTCGTGCATAGCTTCAATTACAGGTGTAAAATGCTCTTTATTGATAGTTGTTTGTTTTTTAATCGTAAAATTAGGATTCTTAATTGTTTTTTTATTTATTTTTTTAACGATATGTGGCGTGTAAAAGAAACCTCTGTTTGCAATAGCTGCTGTAAAATTTGCTAATTGAATAGGAGTTGTTAAAACTTCTCCTTGACCAATTGCGTTAGATATCGTAGTAGATGCTCCCCATGCATATTTGTATCTAGAATTATAATAATTTGCATCAGGAATTAATCCTTTTTGTCCCGCAGGTAAATCATAACCTAAGTAATTACCAAGTCCAAAGCTACTTATATGTCTGTTCCAATTGTCTAAACCTTGTTTAGGTTCGTTGTTTTTTTCAATAATTTTTTTATAAGTATTAGAAAAATAACTGTTGCAAGATCTTGCGATAGCAGTTTTTAGATGTATTGGAGAATTGAAAATTCCGCAATGGCATTTCATAAATGCACTAGCTCTACTTCCATATCTATATCCACCAAAACATCTAAAAGTAGTATTATTGTTAATAACATTTTCTTGTAAGCCAATTAAAGCATTCATAATCTTAAAAGGAGATCCAGGCGGATAAGCAGCTAGTAATCCTCTGTCATAAGTTGGTTTTTCAGGATTATTAGGATCCATTAAACTGGTAGAATTTATAGAGCGTTTTCTGCCAACCAACATGTTTGGGTCGTAAGAAGGAGAGGTTACTAAAGCCAATATTTCTCCAGATGAAGGTTCTATGGCAACAATTCCTCCACGTTTTCCATTCATTAATTTTTGAGCAAATAATTGTAGATCAATATCTAATGTTAATGTTAAATCTTTTCCATTTTCTGGAAGTGTGTCATAAATACCTTCCTTATAAGAACCTGTAACTTTATTAAAACGGTTTCTGTGTAAATATTTTTTACCTTTTCTTCCTCTTAAAATATCTTCATATTGTTTTTCTACACCATCTTTTCCTTCTAATTCTCCAGATTGATAGTAATCACTTTTTTTAGCTTTTTCTTCATTAACTTCGCCAATATACCCGAGTACATTTGCAGCTGCATTTATTGGATAATTTCTAATAATTCTTTTTTGAATATAAAAGCCATTGTATTTGTGCATTTTTTCTTGTAAAAAAGCGAAATCTTCTTTTGCTAATTGTTTTAAAAAAACGGATGGTAAATAAGAGGCATAGTGTTTAGCTCTTTGAAATCTTTTTAAAAAATCATCTTTATCAATTTTTAAAAGATTACAAAATTCTAATGTATCTAAAGGTTCAACTTGATTTGGTTGCACCATAACATCATAAGAAAGTTGATTTGCAACTAATAGTTTACCGTTTCTATCATATATATAACCTCGTTCTGGGTAATCATATTCGATTTTTACAGCAGCATTATGTATTGGATCATAAGTATCTTTATTTAATATTTGCAATTGAAACAGTCTTCCAATAAATACAAACCCTACAAGGGTTATTAAAAAATACAATAAAAAGCTTCTTTTCATTATTTGCTTTTGGTAAAAATATAGGTTCCTAAAAAGTATAAGGTCAACGTAAAAATACTAGAAAAAATAGTGTTTAAAATTACGGTAGATAAATTTTGAAAACTAAAATTAGCAAAAGAAAAGTATATAAGGTGATGAATTACTGTTAAAGTTACCACATAATTAAAAACCTTACCAAAAGATTCTGAATTTAGGTTGAAAAAAGAATAATCTGTTTCAGTTTTTCTAAAATAAACTCTCACAAAAAACAATCTTATATAAGCAATAAATAAAATTGAAAAAGCATGAATTCCTCCAGAATCAGAAAAGAAATCAACAAAGAGACCTAATAAAAAACTATAAAAAAGAAATGGTATTCTATTATTTTTTAAAGGATATAAAAAAACAAAAGTAATATATATATAAGGGTTTATATATCCTAAAAATAAAATATTATTTAGCACAAAAACCTGCAATAAAAGCAGAGAGAAAAAAAGAGAGACCATTTTAAATGGGTTATTCATTTTGTGCTTCTAATGTGTTAATTTCTAATTTGTTAAAATTTTTAATAACTTGTACATAACCTAAATTACTCATGTCGTTAAAAAGTGTAACATTCACTTTGTTGTCTGCAGAATTTCCTTTATTGATTGATGAAATTGTACCAATTAAAATTCCTTCAGGAAAAATGGTAGATTTACCACCAGTTTCTATTGTGTCTCCAATTTTTAAAGGTGCTTGTCTTGGTATATCAGAAAGCTGAACAATGTTGTAATCTTCACCATTCCAACCTAAAGTTCCAAAATAATAGCTATTCTTTAAACGAGCATTAATTTTACTATTTCTATTTAAAATAGATTGTACTCTTGCATAATTTTTAGAATTGTTATCAGTAATACCAATAATTCCTCTGCTATTAATTACTGCCATTTCTTTTTCTATTCCTTGATTTTCACCTTTATCAATCGTTAAGAAATTGAATGATTTAGAATAGTTATTATTGATGATTTTTGCAGTTGTAAATGTAAATTTTTGTTGATACTTGGTAGAATCTATTACAGTTGAATCTTTAATTAAGCTAACAGAAATCTTTTTTTCTAAAAGATTTTTTAAACGAGTATTTTCTTCAGCTAAAAGTTTATTTTCTGATTTTAAGCTCCAATATTCAGAAATACTAGAGGTTTTAGAATACAAGCCACCCGTAACAGAATTTGCAGAATTTACAAATTTGCTTTTGTGAAAGTCAAGATTATTAAACGTTAAAGTAAGTGCAATAAGTTCTAGCAATAAAAAAAATAGAAAATATTTAAACTTCCGAAAAAAATAGATAAGTTGTTGCATTGTTAGAACTTAAAAATGCTAATTCATTAACACGTTTTTATACTTTTTAAGTTCTTTTAAAGCAATTCCTGTTCCACGAACAACAGCTCTTAATGGGTCTTCTGTAACATAAACAGGTAAATCTGTTTTACGAGATAAACGTTTGTCTAAACCTCTTAACATAGAGCCTCCACCGGCTAAATAAATTCCTGTATTATAAATATCTGCTGCTAATTCTGGCGGAGTTTTAGATAAGGTTTCCATAACAGCATCTTCAATTCTTAAAATAGATTTATCTAATGCTTTAGCAATTTCTCTATAAGAAACTTGTACTTGTTTAGGTTTACCGCTTAGTAAATCTCTACCTTGAACTAACATTTCATCTGGCGGAGTGTCTAAATCTTCTGTAGCAGCACCAATTGTAATTTTTATTTTTTCTGCAGTTGTTTCTCCAACATGTAAATTATGTTGGGTACGCATATAATACATAATATCGTTTGTAAACAAATCACCAGCAACTTTTACAGATTGATCGCAAACAATACCACCTAAAGCAATAACCGCAATTTCAGTTGTCCCTCCACCTATGTCAATAATCATGTTTCCTTTTGGTTCCATAATATCAATGCCAACACCAATTGCAGCAGCCATTGGTTCGTAAATTAAATAAATTTCTTTAGCATTCATGTGTTTTGCAGAATCTCTTACAGCTCGTTTTTCAACTTCTGTGATTCCCGAAGGAATACAAATTACCATTCTTAATGCTGGTGGAAATAATTTCTTTTTAATTGATGGAATTTTCTTAACAAATTCCTTAATCATTTCTTCTGATGCTTGGAAATCTGCAATAACTCCGTCTTTTAATGGGCGTATTGTTTTTATATTTTCATGGGTTTTTCCTTGCATTAAATTTGCTTCTTGACCAATTGCAATAATTTTGCCAGTTGTTCTATCTCTAGCAACAATAGAAGGACTGTCAATAACCACCTTTCCATTGTGAATTATTAATGTATTTGCTGTCCCTAAATCGATAGCAATATCTTCAGTCATAAAATCGAAAAAACCCATAAAATATTTTCTTGTTTTGTTCTTAATGTGTTCTTACAAATTTAGTGAAATTAATCTGTAATTAACATTAAATTAATTAATGTTTAAAATGTCTTGTTCCCGTCATAACCATAGATATATTGTTGTTATTACAGTAATCTATACTTAATTTATCTTTTATAGATCCTCCTGGTTGAATAACACTTTTTATACCAGCATTACCTGCAATTTCTACACAATCAGGAAACGGAAAAAATGCATCACTAGCCATAACAGCTCCGTTTAAGTCAAAACCAAAATTATTTGCTTTTTCAATAGCTTGTGTTAAAGCGTCAACTCTACTAGTTTGCCCAGTTCCACTTGCTAATAATTGATTGTTTTTTGTAAAAACAATTGTATTAGATTTTGTATGCTTACAAATTTTAGAAGCAAATAATAAATCTTTTATTTCGCTTTCAGAAGGTTTTGTATTTGTAACGTAAGTTAAGTCTTTTAAAGTGTCTGTAATAGCATCTTTATCTTGAACTAATAAACCATTTAAGGCTGTTCTAACATTTTGAGTTGGTAATTCTGTAGTTTTTTGAATTAAGATAACTCTATTTTTCTTTCCTTTTAAAGTTGATAAAGCTTCATCAGAATAACTTGGTGCAATTACAACTTCGCAAAAAAGTTTATGAATTTCTTCAGCAGTTTCAAGGTCAATTTCTTTGTTAGCAATTAAAACGCCACCAAAAGCAGAAACAGGATCGCCAGCTAATGCATCTAAATAAGCTTGCTTAATTGTGTTTCTTTGTGCAAATCCACAAGCATTATTGTGTTTTAAAACTGCAAAAGTTGGGTCTTCGCCAATAAATTCGTTCATTAAATTTACAGCAGCATCAACATCTAATAGGTTGTTGTAACTTAATTCTTTACCATGTAATTTATCAAACATTGCATCTAAATCGCCAAAGAAATATCCTTTTTGATGAGGGTTTTCTCCATAACGTAAAGTTTTAGAATTTTGTTCGCTTGCTTTAAAAACTACTTCATTTTCATTAAAATAATTGAAAATTGCAGTATCATAATGAGAAGAAATGTTAAAAGATTTTGCAGCAAATTTCTTTCTTTGTTCAATAGAAGTTTTTCCGTTGTTTTCTGATAGAATTGATAAAAATTCTTCATATTGATCCATAGAAGAAACTGTAAAAGTATCTTTAAAGTTTTTTGCGGATGCTCTAATTAAAGAAATACCACCAATGTCAATTTTTTCTACGATATCTTGTTCAGGTGCTCCAGAAGCAACTGTTTTTTCAAACGGATATAAATCAACAATTACTAAATCTATTTGCGGAATATTATATTCTGCTAATTCGGCAATATCACTTTCGTTGTCTTGTCTGTTTAAAATACCACCAAAAACTTTTGGATGTAAAGTTTTAACTCTTCCGCCTAAAATTGAAGGGTAAGAAGTTATCTCGTCAACAGGAATTACATTGATTCCTAGTTCTTTAATAAATTTTTCGGTTCCTCCTGTAGAGTAAATAGTTACATTTAATTCGTCTAATTTTTTTACAATTGGTGCTAAACCATCTTTGTGAAAAACTGAAATTAATGCAGATTTAATTGTTTTTGAAGTGCTCATTTTGTGTTGTCTTGTTAAGCATGCAAATCTACACAAACATTGAGTGAGTCGCAATAAAAAGATAGTAACAAATTAAGGTAAGTAATCAACAATAATTTTAAGTAAAATCTATATTTTCTCTAAATAAAGGATGTTCTATTCTGCATTATCTAGAAAATTTCTAAACCAATCTCTAAATTGATATAGAATAGATTCAAATTTTGAATTGTAGTTAGTTTCTGAATTTCTGGAGGAAAATGTAGAGTATAGATGTTGTTTATTCATTGTTCTTGTAATAAGATGGTTGGAAATTACATTATATGCATCAAATCTAGCAAAAAGATAAATAAAAAACAAGTAAATTAGAGAATCTCTGATAATTTTTCACAAATACACCCTAAAAGGTGCTCGTCTTTTGCGGAAAATGTATTTGCAGTATGAGAATCTATGTCTATTTGACCAATATTTTCTCCATTAACAAAAATAGGAATCACAATTTCTGATTTTACTTTCCATCCACAAGAAATATAATTATCTTGTGCTGTAACATCTTGTACCACAAAGTTTTTGTTACTAACGGCAACTTGGCCACAAATCCCTTTTCCAAAAGGAATAATTACATGATCTGTAGGTTCTCCTGTAAATTGCGCTAATTTCAATTCTTCTTTATCTCCGTTTTTAAAATAAAAACCAACCCAATCATAATAAGAAATTTCGCTTTCTAGAAAGTCACAAATTGCTTGTAATTTTTCTTCTTTTGATAATTTTGTTGATGCAATTATAACATCTATTTCTTGTAGTAAAAAAGTTGTATCCATATATGTAAAAAATTGATTGCAAAAATAATTTAAATATATCTTATTTATGATGTAAATCGTTTTTTAGTTTAAAATTTACAAGAAAAATAGTTTTAACATTTATTTAAAAAATCTTATTGTAAATTTGCAATCAGAAAATGAAAAACCTATTCGCTAAAATATCGTCTTTTCTTTTAGCCTTTTTAGTGCTTTTTTCTACCTTTTCTTTTACGGTAGAAAAGCATTATTGTGGAGATTTTTTAGTAGATATTTCTTTTATTGGTAAAACTGAAGCTTGTGGAATGCAAATGGAAACAGTTGCGCCAACAAAAAAGAAGAATTGCTGTAAAGATGAGGTTCATAAAATTGAAGGTCAAGATAAACTTCAATTTAGTAAAATAGAAAAAATTTCTTTTGAAAAACAGCAATTTTTAACAGCTTTCGTAATTTCTTACGCCGATTTATTTGTAAATAATGAATCAAAAAATAACTTTTACAGAGATTTTTCTCCACCTGATATTCGTTCTGATTATCAGATTTTATATCAAACTTTTTTAATTTGATTTTTATTTTTTAACAAGAAAAACAGCATCAATTTATGATGATGAACAAACATGTTATTAAATAAAAATATATAATGAAAAAAATAATTATAAGTAGTATTCTACTATTTATTCCAGTCATTTTCTTTTCTCAAACAACCTTAAAGGGAATGATTATGGATAAAAATAATCCAAAAGATCAGTTAGGTGTTCCTGGTGCTACATTGCATTGGCTAAACACAAATGTAAGTGCAGTAACAAACGAAAAAGGTTGGTTTACAATTGCGTATAAAAACGAATATAAAAAATTAGTTGTTAATTATTTAGGTTACAAAACAGATACGATTACCATTAATAATTTAGAACCAATTCATCATTTTTTAACGCTAGAAAGTGAATTAGAGGAAGTTACAATTAATGCAAAAAGAAAAGCAACTCAGAAATCATTTTTCTCAACTGCAAATATGTTTACTGTAAATGCAGATGAACTTTTAAAAGCTGCTTGCTGTAATTTAGCTGAAAGTTTTGAAACAAATCCGTCAATAGATGTTAGTTTTTCTGATGCATTAACAGGTACAAAACAAATTCAAATGTTGGGTTTAACGAGTCCGTATTTGTTAATTACACAAGAGAATATTCCTTCAATTAGAGGCGCATCACAAGCATTCGGACTCACATTTACACCAGGAACTTGGGTAGAAAGTATTCAAATTTCTAAAGGTGCAGGTTCTGTTGTAAATGGTTATGAAAGTATTTCTGGGCAAATTAATGCAGAATTGGTAAAACCTTTTACTGACAATAAGTTTTTTATAAATGGCTATAGTTCTTTAAATGGAAGATTGGAATTAAACACACATTTTAATGAAAGGGTTTCTGATAAATGGCAAACAGGTGTATATATTCATGGAAATTATCGAGGAGAAAAGTTTGATAAAAACCATGATAATTTTTTGGATAATCCGCTTGCTAATCAAGTAAATGTGATGAATCGTTGGCAATATACAGATGCAGAAAAAGGTTGGGTAAGTTTTATAAATGTTCGGTTTTTAAAGGATGAAAAACAAACGGGTGAAATCAATTTTAATCCAACTTTAGATAAAGGAACTACGAATGCTTGGGGAAGTGAAATTGATACAAAACGTTTTGAAACATCAGCAAAATTAGGGTATGTTTTTCCCGAATTACCTTTTCAAAGTATTGGTATTCAAATGGCTTATAGTAATCATCAGCAAGATTCTTATTTTGGTTTAAATGTGTATGATATTAAACATGAAAGCTTGTATTCTAATGTTATTTTTAATTCAATTATTGGAGATACAAGAAACAAATTTAAAACAGGAATTAGTTTTACTCATGATAAATTTGATGAACTTGTAAATGCCACTGATTTTAGTAGAATAGAAAATGATTTTGGAGCGTTTTTTGAATATGCCTTTGATAATTTACAAAATTTTAGCTTAACTGCTGGTTTAAGAATTGATGCACATAATTTGTTAGGCACTTTTATAACACCAAGATTACATCTTAGATATGTGCCTTGGGAAAAAGGAGTTTTTAGAGCTTCTGTTGGTAGAGGGAAAAGAAGTGCGAATATTTTTGCAGAAAATCAGCAATTATTTGCAAGTTCTCGACAAATTAATATTGATAATGTTGGTGGAAATATCTACGGATTAAATCCAGAAATTGCTTGGAATTATGGAGTTTCATATTTACAGCGTTTTAATTTATTTGATAAAAAAGGAGATATTACTTTTGATTTTTATCAAACAAATTTTCAAAATCAAGTAATTGTTGATTGGGAAAATCCGCAAGAAATTTCTTTTTATGATTTAAACGGAAAAAGTATTGCTAATAGTTTTCAGGTTGAAGTTAATTATAATATTGCTCCGTTTTTTAATTTTAGAACTGCTTATAAATATTTTGATATTTCTACGGATTTTAAAAGCGGTAATTTGCAAAAACCAATTCAGCCTCAAAACAGATTTTTTGCAAACCTTTCTTATGAAACGGTTGTAAAAGAGAATAATTCTCATTGGAAATTTGATATTACTTTTAACAGTATTGGTAAGCAGCGTTTACCAAATACAGCATCAAATCCTGTTCAATATCAATTACCAGCATATTCAAATCCTTATCAATTGTTAAATTCACAAATAACAAAAGTGTTTTCTGATAAATTTGAAATATATATAGGAGCAGAGAATTTAACAAATGTTCAACAGAAAAATCCTATTTTAGCTAGTAATGATCCTTTTGGTTCAAATTTTGACACCACAATTGTGTATTCGCCAATTTTTGGTCGCGCAATTTATACAGGATTAAGATTTAAAATAAAATAATCTTTTAAATAATTATAAGATTGTTTCGTAGACTCACAATGATAAAAAATAATAAAAATGAAAAAAATAGTTTTAGTATTCAGTATGATAATGATTGGTTTTTCTGTACAATCGCAAGAAGTAAAAAAGAACAAAAACGCTAAAGTTTCTTTTGAAGTAGATGGAATTTGTGGAATGTGTAAAAAAAGAATTGAAACTGCCGCTTTAAAATCTAAAGGAGTAAAGTTTGCAATTTGGAGTGTAGAAACACATCAATTAAATTTAATTATGGATGAACGTAAAACCGATGTTGCTACAGTGCAGAAAAATATTTTAGCAGTTGGTCATGATGTTTTATTAGAAGAAGATAAAAAAATAGAAGCAACAATAGAAGCTTATAATTCTGTGCATCCTTGTTGTAAATATAGAGATGATGAGATTATTCTAGATCATAAAGGCGAATTGAAAAAACAAAAAAAGCAATAGAATCTTATAACATAAAAAAGGTGTTTTAAGATTTACGTTAGTTTAAAAATAAATAAAAGTTTCATCAGAAAAAACAAGATGATACATATTGTAGTTGTTTTGTTTGTAAAATTAATAAAGCAAAAAAACCGATAGAATTTAATTCTATCGGTTTTTTTTATATAACAAAGCAAAGTTTGTTTAATTGTAATAAGTTTGAATTACTTGCCTGTTATTGCTAATGGTTTACATCATTCCTGGCATTCCACCACCCATTGGAGGCATTCCGCCAGCAGGAGCATCTTCTTTAATGTCTACTAAAGCACATTCTGTAGTTAAGATCATTCCAGAAACAGAAGCAGCATTTTCTAAAGCAACTCTTGTTACTTTTTTAGGGTCTATAATACCAGCTTCTAGCATATCTACATACGTTTCAGATTTTGCATCATAACCAAAGTTCTTTTTACCTTCTAATACTTTATTGATTACTACAGAACCTTCTCCACCAGCATTTTCAACGATAGTTCTTAAAGGAGATTCAATAGCTTTGTTTACAATTTGTACACCTGTAGTTTCATCTAAATTATCAGTTGCTAATTTTTCAAGAACTTTTTTAGCTCTAACTAAAGCAACTCCACCACCAGCAACAATACCTTCTTCTACAGCTGCTCTTGTAGCGTGTAAAGCATCATCAACTCTGTCTTTTTTCTCTTTCATTTCTACTTCAGAAGCAGCGCCAACATATAAAACTGCAACTCCACCAGCTAATTTAGCTAAACGTTCTTGTAGTTTTTCTTTATCGTAATCTGATGTTGTAGTTTCGATTTGCGCTTTAATTTGGCTAACTCTAGCTTTTATAGTATCAGCATCTCCAGAACCATTTATAATTGTAGTATTATCTTTATCGATTGTTACTGTTTCTGCAGTTCCTAATAAATCTAAAGTTGCGTTTTCAAGAGAAAAACCTCTTTCTTCAGAAATTACAGTTCCACCAGTTAAAATAGCGATATCTTCTAACATTGCTTTTCTTCTGTCTCCAAAACCAGGAGCTTTTACAGCAGCAATTTTTAATCCACCTCTTAATTTATTTACAACTAAAGTAGCTAAGGCTTGGCCATCAACATCTTCAGCAATAATTAATAATGGGCGACCAGATTGCGCAACAGGTTCTAAAATTGGAAGAATTTCGTTTAAGTTAGAAATCTTTTTGTCAAATAATAAAATATACGGATTTTCTAAATCAGCAATCATTTTATCAGCATCTGTTACAAAGTAAGGAGATAAATATCCTCTGTCAAATTGCATGCCTTCAACAACATCAACATACGTTTCCATTCCTTTTGCTTCTTCAACGGTAATAACACCTTCTTTACCAACTTTGCTAAAAGCGGTTGCAATTAAATCACCAATAACATCATCGTTATTTGCAGAAATTGCAGCAACTTGTTTTATTTTTTCTGATGAGTTTCCTACTTGTTTAGCTTGTTTTTCTAAATCAGTAACAATTGCAGTAACAGCTTTGTCAATACCACGTTTCAAATCCATAGGATTTGCGCCTGCAGCAACATTTTTTAAACCTTCTTTTACAATTGCTTGTGCAAGAACAGTTGCAGTTGTAGTTCCATCACCAGCTAAATCGTTGGTTTTAGAGGCCACTTCTTTTACCATTTGAGCTCCCATATTTTCTAAAGAATCTTCTAATTCTATTTCTTTAGCTACAGAAACACCATCTTTAGTAACTGTTGGTGCGCCAAAAGATTTAGAAATAATTACATTTCTTCCTTTAGGTCCTAAGGTTACTTTTACTGCATTTGCCAGCGCATCAACTCCACGTTTTAAGCCGTCTCTTGCTTCAATATCAAATTTTATGTCTTTTGCCATTTTTTTTATTTTTCTTTTAGCTGATAGCACTTGACTTTTAGCTAAAAATAATTACTAATTTTTTTATGTTCTTGCTAAAGGCGAATAACCAAAAGCAAATAACTCTTTAAATAATTGCTAGAATATCAGATTCACGCATCATTAAATAATCTTTACCTTCTAATTTTAAATCTGTTCCACCATATTTACTGTATAAAACAGTGTCACCAACTTTAACGATTAAAGGTTCGTCTTTTTTACCGTTTCCAATAGCTACAACAGTTCCTTGCTGTGGTTTTTCTTTTGCGTTGTCTGGTATAATTAATCCAGATGCTGTTCTTGTTTCTGCTGGAGCAGGTTCTACAAGAACTCTGTCTGCTAAAGGTTTAATGTTTAATCCCATTTTTTATAAATTTTGATTAATTAAATTAAGTATTATTTCTTCTTGAAATGCTCAGAAACTATGCCATTTACTTATAACTGACATTTTTTCTTTGATTGATTTTAATGTTAAATTTTGGGCAAAAAAAAATGCCAACGTGTCATTTACGTTGGCATTTTTTTAAAATTTTTCTAAATGATTACTTAACAGTATCTTTAGTTGTAGAACTTGTGTTATCTACAGGAGTTGAAGTTGATTCGATTCCGTCTAAAGTATTATCTAAGTTTACATTACCTGCTCCTTCTCTAGGAATTGCGAAATTTGATAATAAAATCAAAGCAAACATTGCAATACCAAGAGTCCAAGTTGTTCTGTCTAAGAAGTTATTAGTGTTTTGCACGCCACCCAAAGATTGTGCTCCACCACCTCCAAAAGAAGAAGATAATCCTCCACCTTTAGGATTTTGAACCATAACAATTAAGATTAAAGCTACTGCTACAACCAAAATTAGAATTAAAAATGCTGTATAACTCATGATTTATTTTTTTGTAAAATTTGTACTCTTTTAATTTGGTCTGCAAAGAAACCACTTTTTTCTGGATATTTCAAACTTAAAATTCTATATGCTTGAATTGCGTTTTCATATTTCTTTTGTTCTAGATACACTTTTGCTAAAGTTTCTGTCATTAAAGATGAATCTTGTTTGTTTTGAGTAACTAAAACATTAACGCTTTTGTCTTTTGATAAAGGCGAAATTTTGGGGTTATTTTCTATAAATCGCTCAATAATACTTTGCTTTTTGTTCGCTTCTTGTTTTACAGTATCTTCTCTAACAATTGGTTTTTTTGTTGATAATTGTAACCATTGATTAAAAGAAAAATTTTCTGATTCTGTAAAAGCAATAGGTTTGCCTATTTCTAGCTTTTCTTTAGCAATTTCTATAGGTTTTGATGCTGTTGCTGTCTGAATTTCATTATCTTTAATTATAACGTCAGAAGTATTTGCTGTTAAAAGTTCTACTTTTGTTTCTTTACAAACTTTTTCTTCTTGATCTTCTATAAATATTTCGGATGTTATAAAATCAAATAAAACAGTTCTATCAGTAGTATAAGCGGCAGTTATTTTTAATTCGTTATTGTATTTAAAACTATTCTGATTTTTTAATCTTTTTAAATACAACGCTCTTGCAGATTGAAAATAAGGAAACTCATTAATAACAGATTTCAATTCAGCAATATCTAGTTGCTCAATTGAACGTTTATTATCTATAAATTCTATGTTAGTATTTAATTCCAAATTTTTAATTTTCTACTAATTTTACCATTTTGCAACAGAAGCATTAAATATATCTTGTGTAAGTCTTTCTATAATTTCATCTAAAGCAGCTTCTAAAACGCTACCTGTTAGTTGAGAGTTTGCTCCATAATCAGAATAAAAAGAAAATGTTTTTTCAAAATCATCTTTTGGTTCTAATTTATTTTCAAAACGAACATTTACAGTAACTGTTAATCTATTTTGAGCAGCAGTTTGGTTAGATGTTCCACTCATTGGTGTTACCCTAAAACCTGTAATTTCTCCACTAAAATGCAAATCGCCGTTAGAACTTGTAAGTGTTAAATTTGTTTGTCTTGTAAATAAATCTTGCAAGTCGTTTGTAAAACGTTGTGTTAGTGCAGGTTCTATTAATTGCGCTTGATTCGGAAAAAAATCTATTTGAATCGTTTTTGCTTTACCTGTATTTCCACCTGTAAAAGAATACGCTCCACAAGCAATAAATACTAGTGAATTTATTAAAAATAGCGATATGTAAATTATTTTTTTCATTCTTGAGTATTCAAGGTTTAATATTTAAAATTCAAAGATTGTGTAACTTTTGTAAATCTTAGAATTTTAAACTAAAAATTTTTAACCTTTTTTAAAGGTCGTATTGTTTAATTTTTCTGTACAAAGTTCTTTCAGAAATACCTAGTTCTTTGGCTGCTAATTTACGCTTATTGCTGTTTTTTTCTAATGATTTTTTAATCATTTCAACTTCCTTGTCTTGTAAAGATAAAGATTCATCTTCTTCTATAGTTTCAATAAAATCATAATCTTTTTCTTCGGATGAATTTTGAGGAATATTTAAAACTTCGAATTTAGACGTTTTTGAATTAGTATTTCCATAAATCTTTTCTATTAATTGATGATTTTCTTCTTGTACTTCTTCAACGTTTCCGCTTTTCATTAAATCTAAAGTCAATTTCTTTAAATCGTTGATATCGTTGCGCATATCAAACAAAATTTTGTACATGATATCACGTTCAGTAGAAAAATCATTTTCTTTTTTACTGCCAATTACTGTAGGGAAATTTCCGTTATTATTAGGTAAATATTGTTGTAATTTTGCAGCTGTAACAATTCTTTCTTCTTCAATAACAGATATTTGTTCTGCTAAATTTTTTAACTGACGAATATTTCCTGGAAAACGATAATTTAATAAAACAGCAACAGCGTTTTCATCTAATCGAATAGAAGGCATTCTGTATTTCTGTGCAAAATCCGAAGCAAATTTTCTAAACAATAAGTGAATATCTTCATTACGATCTCGTAAAGCAGGTAAATGAATTTCTACAGTACTTAAACGATAATATAAATCTTCTCTAAATTTTTCTTTTTGAATGGCAGATTGCATATTTACGTTTGTAGCAGCAACAATTCTAACATTGGTTTTTAATACTTTTGATGAACCTACTTTTATAAATTCGCCATTTTCTAAAACACGTAATAAACGAACTTGTGTTGTTAGTGGTAATTCGCCAACTTCATCTAAAAAAATGGTTCCTCCATCGGCAACTTCAAAATAACCTTTTCTATCTTGATTTGCTCCAGTAAATGAACCTTTTTCATGTCCAAAAAGTTCACTGTCAATTGTGCCTTCTGGAATTGCACCACAATTTACTGCAATATATTTTGCATGTTTTCTGTGTGATAAAGAATGTATAATTTTCGGAATATTTTCTTTACCAACACCACTTTCTCCAGTAACCAAAACAGAAATATCTGTAGGCGCAACTCTTACAGCTTTTTCAATAGCTCTATCAAGGTGTAAATCGTTACCTATAATGCCAAAACGTTGTTTTATTGCTTGTATGTTTTCCATTTTTCTTTTCAGTTACAAAGTTTCAGAGTTATAAAGTGGCAAAGTGAAAACTCAAACTTACTTTGCAACTTTATCGCTATTTTTTAATTATTATCAGAATACCCAATTACTGTTCCTTTTAAGGTTGCAGAGGTGCAATCTTCTACTTTTAATAGTACAAAATCTCCCAATTTATAATTGCCTTTAGGAAAAACAGCAACTGTATTTTGTGTATTTCTACCTTTCCATTCATTAGGATTTTTCTTAGAAGTACCTTCAATTAAAAATTCTTCAATTTTACCTAAATGTTGTTGTGTTCTATATAAAGCGTGTTCTTGTTGTAAATCTATAATTTCTTGTAATCTTCGTTTTTTAACTTCAAAAGGCACATCATCAACCATTTTTTTAGCTGCTAAAGTTCCTGGTCTTTCAGAATACGTAAACATAAATCCGAAGTCATATTTTACATATTTCATTAACTCTAAAGTATCTTGATGATCTTCTTCTGTTTCGCCACAAAAACCAACAATCATATCTTGAGATAAGGACATTTCTGGAACGATTCTAAAAATATTGTCAATTAACTCGATGTATTCTTCACGAGTATGTTGTCTGTTCATGGCTTTTAGCATGTTATTGCTTCCGCTTTGAACAGGTAAATGCAAATATTTACAAATATTTTTATGTTTTGCCATCGTGTAAATTACATCTAAACTGATGTCTTGCGGATTAGAAGTTGCAAAACGAAAACGTGTTTTAGGAAATTGAGTAGCACACATATCTAACAATTGTGCAAAATTAACAGCGGTTGCTTGTGCCATTTCAGATGCTTTGTTAAAATCTTTCTTCAATCCGCCGCCAAACCATAAAAAACTATCTACATTCTGTCCTAAAAGTGTAATTTCTTTAAAGTTTCTATCAACCATCGATTGAATTTCCTCTAAAATACTCTTCGGATCTCTACTTCTTTCTCGTCCACGTGTAAAAGGAACTACACAAAAAGTACACATATTATCGCAACCTCTAGTAATTGAAACAAAAGCGGTAACTCCGTTAGAATTTAAACGAACTGGAGAAACATCACCATAAGTTTCTTCTTTTGATAAAATTACATTTACAGCATCTCTACCAGCGTCAATTTCTTCTAATAAATTAGGTAAATCTCTGTAAGCATCTGGCCCAACAACTAGGTCAACAATTTTTTCTTGCTCTAAAAACTTTTCTTTTAAACGTTCGGCCATGCAACCTAACACGCCAACTTTCATTTTTTTATTTATTTGTTTTACAGCATTATATTTCTGCAATCTTTTACGAACAGTTGTTTCTGCTTTTTCTCTAATAGAGCAAGTGTTTACTAAAACTAAATCTGCTTCTTCAAGAATTTGTGTTGTGTTGTAACCTTGCTCTGCTAAAATAGATGCAACAATCTCACTATCATTCATATTCATTTGACAGCCATAGCTTTCAATAAATAATTTCTTGCCGTTTTCTACTTTATGTTCGGTAACAAGTGCTTTGCCTTGTAGTTTTTCGTCGATGATTTTTTCTACGTATTCCATTAATCAATTTAAGATTTGAAAGAGTGCAAAGATACAACCAAAAATCATTTTTTATGACAGATTGGCAGAAAAATAATGTTGCAATTCTGTTAATTATTTACTGAAAAGTAACGAAAAAATTTTTTTTACGAAAAAACTACATACTTTTGCATTCTTAAAACATGCGGTTTATAGTATGTTTTTTTGACAAAAGAAAGATAAATGGCAAAGAATTTAGTAATAGTAGAGTCACCAGCAAAAGCAAAAACAATCGAAAAATTTCTTGGAAAAGAGTATCAAGTAGAATCGAGTTTTGGGCATATTGCAGATTTACCATCCAAAGAATTAGGTATTGATGTTGATGGGAATTTTAGCCCAACATATATAGTTTCTGATGATAAGAAAGCAGTTGTAAAAAAACTGAAAACGTTAGCTAAAAAAGCAGAAGTGGTTTGGTTAGCAAGTGATGAGGATCGAGAGGGTGAGGCTATTGCTTGGCATTTAAAAGAGCAGTTAGCATTAAAAGAAGAAAGTACAAAACGTATTGTTTTTCACGAAATTACTAAAAAAGCCATTTTAAAAGCAGTCGACAATCCTAGAGATATCGATTATAATATGGTAAATGCGCAACAAGCAAGAAGAGTTTTAGATAGAATTGTTGGGTACGAATTATCACCAGTTTTATGGCGAAAAGTAAAAGGAGGTTTATCTGCAGGTAGAGTACAATCTGTTGCTGTTCGTTTAATTGTTGAGAGAGAAAGAAGTATTTTAGGGTTTACTGCCGAAACTCATTATAAAGTAGTTGCAGAGTTTTCTAATAAAGAAGGCGCAACTTTTAAAGCCGGAATTCCTAAAAATTTCGAAACTAAAAAAGGAGCAGAAAATTTCTTAAAATCTTGTATAAATGCAGATTTTTCAATTGCTGATTTAACAAAAAAACCAGCAAAGAAATCTCCTGCTGCACCATTTACAACATCAACATTACAACAAGAAGCGTCTAGAAAATTAGGTTTTCCAGTGGGAAAAACAATGCAAGTTGCACAACGTTTGTATGAAGCCGGTTTAATAACTTATATGAGAACTGATAGTGTAAATTTATCAGTAGATGCAAGAAATGAAGCTGCAGAAGAAATTACAAATTATTACGGGAAAGAATATAGTAAAGAACGTGTTTTTAAATCGAAAGTAAAAGGTGCGCAAGAAGCCCACGAAGCGATTAGACCAACAAACATGAAAATGCATACGGTTGATACAGAATATGACCAAAATAGATTATATGATTTAATTTGGAAAAGAACTTTAGCTTCACAAATGAGTGATGCTCAGTTAGAAAGAACCAACGTGAAAATTGAAAATTCTGAAAACTCAAAGATTTTTACTGCTAATGGTGAAATGATAAAATTTGATGGTTTTCTAAAAGTATATTTAGAAGGAAATGATAATGAAGATGAAGAGCAAGCAGGAATGTTGCCAAATTTAAAAGTAAATGAAAGTTTAGATTATACTTTTATAAATGCTACACAGCGCTTTACAAGTCCGCCATACAGATTTACAGAAGCATCTTTGGTAAAACAATTAGAAGAGTTGGGTATTGGTCGTCCATCTACTTATGCGCCAACAATTTCTACAGTACAACGAAGAGGTTATATAGAAAAAGGTGTAAATGAAGGTGTTGAACGAGAATATCAGCAATTAATTTTATCAAACGGAGTTGTAAAAACGCATACTTTATCAGAAAAAACAGGTTCAGATAAAAATAAATTAGTGCCTACGGATATTGGGAATATTGTAAATGATTTTTTAGTTGCTAATTTTTCTAACGTTTTAGATTTTGGTTTTACTGCAAAAGTAGAAAGTTCTTTTGATGATATTTCTGAAGGAACAGAAAATTGGAGGGAAATGATTAAAGGTTTCTATCAAAAATTTCATGATAACGTAGAGGATGTTAAAGAAAATGCAGAGCGAGAAAGTGGTGAGCGTATTTTAGGAAAACATCCAGAGTCTGGAAAAACAGTTTTGGTTCGTTTAGGTAAATTTGGGCCAATTGCACAAATCGGTGCTCCAGAAGATGAAGAAAAAGTGTTTGCAAGCTTAAATAATGATCAACATTTAGGTACAATTACTTTAGAAGAAGCTTTAGAATTGTTTTTATTACCAAAAACCTTAGGTGTTTATGAAGGTGAAGAAGTAATTGTTTCTAACGGGCGTTTTGGGCCTTATATTCGTTTCGGAACTATGTTTGTTTCTTTGGCTAAAGGAGAAAATCCGATGGAAGTTGATATGCCAAGAGCAGAAGAATTAATTGTTGCAAAACAAAAAGCAGATGCACCAATTTATCATTATGAAGATTTACCTGTACAAAAAGGAGTTGGGCGTTTTGGACCATTTATAAAATGGAATAATATGTTTATTAATGTTAGTAAAAAGTATGATTTTGACAATCTTTCTGATGAAAATATTATTGAATTAATTGAGGTTAAGAAACAGAAAGAAATAGATAAAGTTATCCATAATTGGGAAGACGTAGCTATTCGTGTAGAAAAAGCACGTTGGGGAAGGTATAACGTTATTAAAGGGAAAATAAAAATTGAGTTGCCAAAAACAACAGAGATTGAAAAACTTTCTAAAGAAGAAGCTGTTGCAATGATTGAGGCTAAAACACCAAAGAAAAAAGTAGCTAAAAAGAGAGCGCCTGCAAAAAAGAAAGCAACTGCTAAAAAAACTGCAAAAAAGAAATAAAGAATTTGGTATCTTTCCAAGCCCAATAAAAAATTGATGAGTCAAGACTTTTTAACCCCTGTAAAAGAAACTGTTTTAGCACATTTAGAGCTGCAATCTTCTTTATGCTTGGGTAATAAAATTAAAATTTATTCTGAAGAAGAAGGTTTTCCTGAATTAGATAATGTAAAAATTGCAATTTTTGGAGTTCAAGAAGATAGAAACTCTGAAGATAATTTTGGTTGTGGAGAAAATTTGTATTTTATCAGAAAAAAATTATATGAATTATTTCCAGGAAATTGGCAAACAGAAATTGCAGATTTAGGAAATGTTTTAAAAGGAAATTCTGTTACAGATACATATTATGCGGTTTCAGAAATTATAACAGGTTTGTTAAAGAAGAATATCATTCCTATTATAATTGGTGGAGGCCAGGATATTACGTATGTAAATTACAGAGCTTACGATTTGTTAGAGCAAACTGTAAATATTACCGCTGTAGATAGTAGATTTGATTTAGGGGATTTAGATTCTGAATTGACATCGCAATCGTATTTGAGTAAAATAATTATGCAAGAACCCAATAATTTGTTTAATTACAGCAATGTTGGATATCAAACATATTTTAATTCTCAAGAAGAAATACAATTGTTAGATAATTTATTTTTTGATGCTTATAGACTTGGAAAAGCAAAAGAATTAGAAAATATAGAGCCAGCTTTTAGAAACGCAGATATTGTTTCTATAGATATTGGTGCAATTAGACAAAGTGAAGCTCCTGCTAATAATAATGCGTCTCCAAATGGTTTTTATGGCGAAGAAATTTGCGCTATTTCTAGGTATGCAGGTATTAGTGATAAAGTTTCTTCGTTTGGTATTTACGAGTACAATTCGCAATACGATAATAATCATCAAACAGCCAATTTAATTGCGCAAATGATTTGGTATTTTATTGAAGGCGTTAATTTTAGAGTAAAAGATTATCCGTTTTCTGGAAAAGAAAACTATCAAAAATTTACGGTAATTTTAGAAGATGACGATCCTTTAGTTTTTTATAAAAGTAATAAAACGGGTCGTTGGTGGATTGAGATAAGAATTTTATCAGATAATAAATACAAAAGACATGCGTTAATACCATGTACATACCAAGATTACAAAGAAGCTACAAAGCAAATTATACCAGAAAGATGGTATAAAGCAATGAGAAAAATGTAGTGATTTAAAAATATATTAAAAAACAATACGTTAAATTACGGTTTCAACATTGTATTTTAGCAAAAAAAATAATAGGTTTACGAACTTTTAGTAAAGACAAAAATAAAATATGAAGAAAGCAGCAATATTTGCACTTTTAATAACCGTTTTTTACAGTTGTGGTTCTAACGATAGGGGAGAATTAGTAGGTGTAAAATCTAACAAGAAATGGTTTTCTGAAAAACCTCACGGAATGGCATTAATTCCTGGTGGCTCTTTTACAATGGGTAAACAAGATGAAGATCTTATAGGAACTTTAAATACGCCCACAAAAACTGTTACTGTAAGACCTTATTATATGGATGAAACCGAAATTACAAACAATGAATATAAAGCGTTTGTAAAATGGGTTAAAGATTCTGTTGTAAGAACAAAATTAGCGTATCAAGCAGAATTTGCTAGTTTAGGAGCAACTCCTGATGCAGATGGAAATCTACCTTCTGGAGGAATTCAGAATTATAAATTTAAAGATACAGTTGCAAATTCTACTCCTTATCAAAAATATATGTACGAAAACTATTATAGTTTTGATACGATTCAGCCTTTAGATTGGTCTGAAGATATTATTTGGAAAACAGAAGACTTTCCAGATTTAGATTATGTAGAGGTAATGGATTCTTTATTTATAAGTAGAGAAGAAGCTGTAGATGGTTTAAGAACTTTTAATACAAAGTATTTAAAATATAAATATTCTTGGTTTGATAGAGATAACGCTGCTAGAAAAGGTGGAAATAGAAAAGATTTTGTTCAAACAGAAGTGTTAAATATTTATCCAGATACAACTGTTTGGGTTAAAGATTTTAATTATTCGTACAATGATCCAATGCATCAAGATTATTTTTACCATCAATCTTATGCAGATTATCCTGTTGTTGGTGTTACTTGGGAGCAGGCAAATGCTTTTTGTAACTGGAGAACTAAAATGAAAAATGATTATTTAAGAACTAGAAAAAATGCAACTCAAGTGCCAGACTTTAGATTGCCTACAGAAGCAGAATGGGAATATGCAGCAAGAGGTGGTTTAGATTTTGCTACATATCCTTGGGGAACAGGTAGTACTACAAGTGATAGAGGTTGTTTCTTAGCAAACTTTAAACCTGTTAGAGGTAATTATTCTGTAGATGGCGCTTTATATACTATGGAAGCAAAATCTTTTAATGCAAATGATTACGGTTTATACAATATGGCTGGTAATGTTTCTGAATGGACAAATACTGCTTACAATTTATCTTCTTACTACATGGCTTCAACAATGAACCCTAATGTAGAAGATAGAAAAAACAAAAGAAAAATTATTAGAGGAGGTTCTTGGAAAGATGTAGCATATTATTTGGAAGTAGCTTCTAGAGATTATGAATATGCAGATACAGCAAGAAGTTATATCGGTTTTAGAACCGTACAGAATTATATAGGTACAGGAAATAAATAAATTAAAGAAAAAACAAAAAAATATATTATGGCACAATCTAAGAATAAAAAAAAACTGTTTAACATCGCTTATAATATTGGAGCGTCAATTGTAATTTTAGGAGCGTTATTTAAGTTAAATCATATTAGTTATGGTTGGTTTAATGGGTCAAATGTATTAGCAGTTGGGTTAATTGCAGAAGCACTTATTTTCTTTTTATCTGCTTTTGATACTCCAGAAGATGATTTAGATTGGTCAAAAGTATATCCAGAATTGGGAGAAGATAGTTTTTCTACAGAAGAGAAAATTGGTACAGAAGGTCTTTTATCTCAAAAACTAGATGCTTTATTACAAGAAGCTAAAATAGACGCCTCTTTAATGACAAGTTTAGGAAATAGTATGAAGAATTTTCAAGGAGCTGCAGAAGGATTATCTGTTGCATCAGAATCTATTTCATCTACAAATAAATATAATGAACAAGTTTCTTTAGCAGCAGTTCATATGGAATCTTTAAATAATTTGTATAAAGTACAAGTAGAAAATTCAAGTAAGCAAACAGAATTAAATACAGCTGTTGTAGAAAATACAGAAAGATTAAAAATGCAAATGGATTCTTTAGCAAAAAACTTATCTTCTTTAAACGGCGTTTATGGAAATATGCTTTCTGCTATGTCTAGTAAATAATTAGTTAAATAATTTGAATAACTTAA
Organism: Polaribacter sp. KT25b; assembly: GCF_900105145.1. Taxonomy (NCBI): domain Bacteria; kingdom Pseudomonadati; phylum Bacteroidota; class Flavobacteriia; order Flavobacteriales; family Flavobacteriaceae; genus Polaribacter; species Polaribacter sp. KT25b. The sequence goes on from NZ_LT629752.1 coordinate 389,806, forward strand.
AAACTAATTAGAAAATATGGCTGGAGGAAAAATGTCTGCAAGACAAAAGATGATAAACTTAATGTACCTTGTTTTTATTGCTATGTTAGCAATGCAAATGAGTAGAGAGGTTTTATCAGCTTTTGGTTTTATGAATGAAAAGTTAGAAACTAATAATATTTCAACTATTGAGAAAAATAAACAAGCTTATGCAAATTTAGCTACAAAAGCTTCAGAACAAACCGAGAAATTTGGAAAGTTAAATACTCAAGCAAAGAAAATTAAACAATATTCTGCTGATTTTTATAGCTATTTAGGTGAGTTAAAAACTCAAATGACTACAGATTTAGAAGATAAAAAGGCTTATGAATCCATGGATAAAACTACTTTTTTAGATACTTATTTCTTTAAAGGTGATAATTACACTCCAAAAGGGCAAGAGTTTTTAGATAACATTAATGCATACAGAACTAATGTAAACGCTACGTTAGGAGAAGGCAGTAAGTTTGAAGCTTTAATTAACAGCAGGTTTGATACTAATGATGTAATTGATTCTGATGGTAAAACTGTACCTTGGTTAAAATACAGATATGAAGGTTTTCCTTTAATTGCTTCTTTAACCAATTTAACACAAATGCAAGCTGATATTAAAAATTCTGAAAGCGAAATTTTAAATTCTTTATTAGGTGGTAAATTAGAAGAGTCTTTATCTTTAAATAATTATAAAGGAATTGTTGCACTTGATAAAAACGCATATTTTGCTGGTGAAAAAGTTACTGGTAAAATAGTTTTAGGACGTTATGATGCAGAAATGGTACCAGATAATGTGATTTTAAATGGTAAAGATTATAAAAAAATAGAATCTGGTCAAGTAATTATCGATATGCCAGCAGGTAATATTGGTAATCATGATATTAAAGGAAAAATTGCTTTTACGCAAAATGGTAAAGTAGTAGAAGTTCCTTTCGAAAGTTCTTATTCTGTAATTCCAGAACCAAGTAATGCTGTAGTTTCTGCAGATAAAATGAATGTGGTTTATAGAGGTTTAAATAATCCTATTTCTGTTTCTCTACCAGGAGTTAGTGATAACAATTTAAGCGTTTCTGCATCTGGAGGTAATTTAACTGGTAGTAATGGTAAATATAGTATTAAACCAGGATCTGGTAAAATTGCAACTATAAATGTAAGTGCAAAATTAAGTAGTGGTAAAACAGTAAATTCTAAAGCAACCTTTAGAATTAAAGATATACCGGCAGCAATGGGTTCTGTTCGTGAACAATATGGAACGGTTAGAATGCCAAAATCTGGTTTAGCAAATTCACCAATTTCTGCGGGTTTACCAGATTTTGAATTCGATTTAAATATAACGGTAAAAAGCTTTAAAATTAAAGTTCCAGGAGAATTAACAATTATAGTAAACGGAACAACTTTAAGTGCAGCAGCAAAAAAAGTTTTAAACAAAGCACAAAGAGGCGATATTATTAATATCTATGATATTAAAGCAACAGCAAATGGTTATAACCTTAAACAAGTTTTACCTGTAAATATAGAATTAACTAATTAGCATAAAAAATTAGATTATGAATAGAAACTTTTTAATATTATTTTTCGCTTTTTTAACTACTGGTTTTGTAAGTGCGCAAGTTAATTTATTAAACGCAAAATCTGTAGATCAAATTGGTAAAGAAAGTATAGAGCAATCTGTGTCTGATAATGATGGACCAATTCCTTACGGTTATGTAAGCGACAGAGATATTATGTGGTCTAAAGTTGTTTGGGAATTTGTAGATTTAAATCAGAAAATAAATTTACCATATTATTTTCCAATAGATACAACAAATATTTCTTCAGACAGAAGATCTTTGTTCGATACTTTAATAAGAGGTATTAGACAGGGGCAAATACAAGAAGCATATTCAGATTCTTTCTTTACATCAAAAATGACACAAGATGAGATAAATTCTCGTTTGGTAAATGTTCGTACACAAAATGGTTACGAAGATACTTATAGAGTTCAATCTGAAGATATTGGAGGATATATGTTAAAAGGAATGTGGTATTTTGACAAGCGTCAAGGAGAAATGAAATACAGATTATTGGCAATTGCGCCAATGGGTAAAGATGTGCAAACAATAGGCGCAGAAGGTATTGAAGATGAAACTTTATATGAATTATTTTGGATTTTCTTTCCAACAGCAAGACAAACATTACACGATTCAAAAGTATTTAATCCAGACAATGCAACGCATCCAATTTCTTACGATCACTTGTTAAATGCTCGTAGATTTAGCTCTGTAATTGTAAGAGAAGAAAATATTTATGGCAATAGAGCCATTGAAGATTATGTTCGTGGTAATTCTTTATTTCAGCTTTTAGAAGCAGATAAAATTAAAGAAGATATTAGAAACAGAGAAATTGATATGTGGAATTATTAATTCCAAATCAAAAATTATAAAGAGAAACGTTTACGAAAGTAAGCGTTTTTTTATTTGAAGCTATTTCCGGCTTTCACTACTCGCTTTTTTTGTAAAAAAACAAAAAGAGCTCAAATAAGGAGCCTATCTTGAGCTTGATGAAAGGTTTAATCAGGGCTAAAACTAGTTGTAACTTCTTATAAAATTCATAGTTTTAATAAAAACTTAAGTATTTTTGTACTATGAAAGTAGATTATATTATTGTTGGTTTAGGATTAGCAGGTTTAGCTTTTGCAGAAGAATTATTAGCAGCAAAAAAAACGTTTATAGTTTTTGAAGACGACTCTCAAACTTCTTCTTTAGTTGCTGGCGGAGTTTATAACCCTGTTATTTTAAAACGATTTACACCAGTTTGGAACGCTAAAGAGCAATTAGCAGTTGCACTTCCTTTTTATCAGCAATTAGAAAAAAAATTAAATATAAAGTTTGATGAAAAGTTTCTAATCAAAAAAATATTTAAATCTATAGAAGATCAAAATAATTGGTTTGCAGCATTAGATAAACCTTTATTATCTCCTTATTTAGATCCTAAAATCGATCATCAAAAGAGAGAAGGTATTATTGCAGATTTTGGTTGCGGAAATGTTAGAGAAGCTGGTAGAATTGATACAAAAAAAGTAGTTGAAGTTTATAGAGATTATTTAAAAAAAGAAGAAAAAATTCAATTCGAAAAATTTGAACACCAGCAAATAAAATTTAGAGAAAATCATTTAGAATACAAAGATATTGCTACAGATAGAATTGTTTTTTGTGAAGGATTTGGAATGAGTAAAAATCTTTTTTTTAATTATTTACCATTAAAAGAGGTAAAAGGAGAACTAATTACTATTCATGCACCAGATTTAGAAATTAATTTTTTAATAAAATCTACAGTATTTATATTGCCTTTAGGAAATGATTTATACAAAGTAGGTGCAACTTTTAATTGGAGAGATAAAACATCAAATCCATCCGAAGAAGGAAAAGCTGAATTGGTAGAAAAACTTAAAAAAGTAATTACTGTTCCTTATAAAATTGTAGAACAAACTGCAGGAATAAGGCCAACAGTTAGAGATAGAAGACCTTTGGTTGGTGTAAATCCTGCATATAATAATTTGGCAATTTTAAACGGTTTAGGAACACGAGGAGTAATGATTGCACCAACAGTTGCAAAACAATTATTTAATCACTTAGAAAAAGGTGAAGAATTAGATTTAGATATCGATATTAAAAGATTTGAATAAGTTTTTGAACGTAAATTTTTACAATCAAAAATAAAGATTAGTATTAAAAATCTAAAAATCTAAAAATCTAAAAATCTAAAAATCTAAAAATCTAAAAATCTATTTTTTTTCTTCATAACTAACAAACATATTTATCCAAATAATTCTAGATAAACGTAAATTTATTGGAGCTAAAATAACTAAAGCAATAAATACGCTTAAAAAAGATTGTAATAAGTTTAAATCAAAACCAAGTTTGGTTATTAAAAAAACAACAATAGAAATTGCAACAGTAATTCCGTAATTTATATACATTGCTCCATAAAAAAATGAAGGCTCAAGCATATATTTTAAATTACAATTAGGGCAATGATCATGAATTTTAGTAACTTTAGAAGGGTTAAAAGTAAATTTATACTTAAAAAAATCACCTTCTTGGCACTTTGGGCACTTGCCTTTTGAAATGCTATATAATTTTGTTCCTTTTTTAAACATCATAAAATTTAAAATTGATACTTTTGCAAAGATAAATTTTTATCAATCTAACTTTGTAACTTTTATTACATTTAATGTTAAACGTACACAATTTAACAGTTTCCTTTATGGGAACTGAATTATTTTCAGGAATCACTTTTAAATTAAATAAAGGAGATAGAATTGGCTTAATTGGTAAAAATGGAGCCGGTAAATCTACACTTTTAAAAGTACTTTCTAAAGACATTGAAAGTAGCGGAACAATGGCTTTTGATAAAGACGTAAAAATAGGTTTTTTAAGACAAGATATAGATTTTGTTGAAGGAAGAACTATTTTAGAAGAAGCGTATCAAGCCTTTGTAGAAATTAAAGAAATTGAAGCTTTACTTGATGATATTAACGAGCAATTAGTTACAAGAACCGATTATGAAAGTGAAGGTTATACCCAGTTAATTCATGATTTAACAGACAATACTGAGCGTTATGAATTGCTTGGGGGTTATAATTATCAAGGAGATACAGAAAAAATTTTACAAGGATTAGGTTTTCAAAGAGAAGATTTTGACAAACTAACAGATACTTTTTCTGGTGGATGGAGAATGCGTATAGAATTGGCAAAATTATTATTACAAAATAATGATATTTTATTATTAGATGAGCCTACGAATCACCTAGATATCGAGTCTATTATTTGGTTAGAGAACTTTTTAAAATCATATTCTGGTGCTATTGTATTGGTTTCTCATGATAAAATGTTTTTAGATAATGTAACCAATAGAACTATTGAAATTTCTTTAGGTCAGATTTACGATTATAAAAAACCATATTCTCAGTTCTTATTATTAAGAGGAGAAATTAAAGAAAAACAATTACAGGCTCAGAAAAATCAAGAGAAAGAAATTAAACAAAAGCAGCATTTAATTAATAAATTTAAAGCAAAAGCGAGTAAAGCATCGATGGCACAATCTTTAATGAAACAACTAGATAAAGTTGAGTTGATTGAAGTGGATCAAGATGATAATAAAGCAATGAATGTTCGTTTTGCAATTTCTAAAGAACCAGGAAAAATTATTGTTGAAGCAGAGAATTTATCTAAAAGTTATGGAGATAAACACGTTTTAGAAGATGTAGATTTACTTATAGAAAGAAATAGTAAAATTGCTTTTGTTGGTCAAAACGGTCAAGGAAAATCTACTTTGGCTAAAATGATGGTTGGCGAAATTCCGTTTAAAGGAAATTTAAAACTAGGTCATAATGTAGAATTGGGATATTTTGCTCAAAATCAATCTGAAGAATTACCACCAGAAAAAACCGTCTTAGAAATTATGGAAGACGCTGCAACAGATGGTAATAGAATGCGTGTTAGAGATATGCTTGGTTCGTTTTTGTTTGGAGGAGATGCAGTAGATAAAAAAGCAAAAGTACTTTCTGGAGGAGAAAGAAACAGATTAGCTTTGTGTAAATTATTGTTGCAACCATTTAACGTTTTAATAATGGATGAGCCAACAAATCACTTAGATATTGCTTCTAAAAATGTATTAAAAGAAGCTTTAAAACAATTTAACGGAACGTTAATAATTGTGTCTCACGATAGAGATTTTTTACAAGGATTAACATCTACTGTTTATGGTTTTAAAGATAAAATTATAAAAGAATATTTAGGTGATATTGATTATTTCTTAGATCAGCATAAAATTGAAAATCTACGTGAAGCTGAAAAAAGAACTGTTGTAAAAGCAGAAAAATCGAGTGCTAAAATAGAGGTTGAACAACTTTCTAAAGAACAAGAAAAAGACCTAAAAAAATTAAACAACAGACTTTCTAAAACTGAAACAGAAATTGCCGATTTAGAAGCCGAAATTGCTAAAATTGATCTAGAATTAGCTAAAAACTATGATGAAGTTTCTTCTAGGCCTAACTTCTTTCAAAAATACAAAGCAAAAAAAGCAAAAGTAGACAGTTTAATGGAAGAATGGGAGAAATTGGAAGCAGAAATCTCTAATTTTTCTTAATTTTTATTCATTTCTGGTAAAACGGAAATTCATTAGTAAAGTTATTAAATAAATATATAAATCCCCTTTTTTTATTAAAAAGGGACTCACATTTTCAATAAGTCAATTCCGGGTTCCTATTTTCTAGGAATTATAAATTATGAACTTTAATTCACAAATACAAACCAAAAACCAACAGGTTTTTCTTCCAATTTTAGAAGAAAAAAAAGTAGAACTTTTTATTAAAAGAGAAGATTTAATTCATCCTTATATATCAGGTAATAAATTTAGGAAATTAAAATATAACTTAGAAGAAGCAATAAAACTAAAAAAGAAATCGTTACTAACTTTTGGTGGCGCATTTTCTAACCACATTGTAGCAACAGCAGTTGCTGGTGAAAAAGCAGGACTTAAAACTTTTGCAGTAATTAGAGGAGAAGAGTTAGGTTTAAATATAGCTAAAACATTAGAAGAAAATGCTACTTTAAGAAGAGCACATGAAAGCGGAATGAAATTTCATTTTGTTTCTAGAGAAATATATAGACAAAAATCATCGTTTGGTTTTATCGAAAAGATGAAAAATAAATGGGGAGATTTTTATTTAATTCCAGAAGGTGGAACTAATATTTTTGGAGTTCAAGGTTGTGAGGAAATCTTAACATCTGAAGACAAAAAGTTTAATATAATTTGTTGTGCAGTTGGAACAGGTGGTACGATTTCTGGATTGATTAATGGATCAAGAAGAAATCAAAAATTGATAGGTTTCCCTGCTTTAAAAGGTAATTTTTTATCCGAAGAAATTAAAAAATATTCTACCAATAACAAAAAGTGGCGTTTACAAAAAGAGTATACTTTTGGAGGTTATGCAAAATATGATGATGAATTAATAAGTTTTATTAATAGTTTTAAAAAAGAAACTGATATTTTGTTAGATCCTGTGTATACAGGTAAAATGATTTTTGGTATTTTAGATTTAGTTAAAAAAGATTTTTTTGAAGAAAACACTAAAATATTAGCAATTCATACTGGTGGAATTCAAGGAATAGACGGCGTAAATCAGAAATTAAAAGAAAAAAATAAAGAAATTATACTACTATAATGAAAGTTAAAATTTTACTTTGTTGCTTATTTATTTTGATGCTTTCTAATTGTGGATCAAGTAAAAAAACAGTTAAAAGTAAAACCAAAACAACTCATAAAGAGATAGAAAGCAAAGTCGAAAATTTGCCTGATGTACATGGAGATGAACATATAGATAAGTTAGAAGAAGGCTCAAAAAGATTAAACGAAAACTCTTTAGAATATATTAAAAAATATGCAGCAATTGCAGTTAGAGAAATGCATTTGCACAGCATACCTGCAAGTATAACTTTAGCGCAAGGCGTTTTAGAATCTGGTTCTGGGAGAAGTGAACTTGCATCTAAATCTAACAATCATTTTGGTATAAAATGTCACACGGATTGGCAAGGAAAAAGAGTTTATCATGATGATGATGAAAAAGGAGAATGTTTTAGAAAATACAAATATGTGTCTTCTTCTTTTAAAGATCATTCACTTTTTTTAACTCAGAGAAAAAGATATGCTTTTCTGTTTACTTACAGAGTTACTGATTATAAAAAATGGGCAAAGGGATTAAGAAAAGCAGGTTATGCAACCGATCCTCGTTACCCAGCAAAACTTATACGTATTATTGAAGATTATAAATTGCATGATTTTGATCGAATAAAACAAGACGGTTTTAAGTACGAAAGTAATATTGAAGAAGGCGAGGAAGATAATAACGAAGAAGTCCATTTTTACACCGTAAAAAAAGGTGATACTTTATATTCTATTGCCAGAAAATTTAAAGTTTCTGTTGCTAGATTAAAGCAAATAAATAATCTAAGAGATAATATTATAAATATTAATCAGGTTTTAAAAACAGAGTAAAACCTCAAAATGTTTTATGAGGTTTTTTAGTTTTAATAATTTACTAAGAAATTTACCAAGAGTAATTTTTTAGTTTTGCTTGTTTCTTTATTGCTTTAATTAGTACATTATTAAGATTGTTTTTCTTGCTTGATTCTTGTTGTTTTTTGGCAACATAATTTCTTCTTTTTGTATCTAATTCTTTAATCTTCTGCTGAATTTCTTCGCGTTCTTCTCCTTTTAATTTTACATAAGCTCTAATTTCTGCTTCAGATTTATTTTGTAGTTCTTTTGGTAATTTCTTTTTTTCAATTTTTTTATAATCGATTTTTTGTTTTTTATCAGCATCTACCAAATCCCAACTAGAATTATCATACAATCTAGAACTTTTACTAACAGTTCGTTTTACAATTACAACTTCATCTAAAGTTGCTGCATTCACATCTTGTTCTTTTTGAGAAGAAAATTTTGAATATCCGTTATTGCCATAATAAATATAAGTGTTGTTTAATTTCTTATTTAAAATGATAATTTTATCATCAAAAGGAGTAACAATATGCACCATTTTTTCATCCTGATTTATTGTTAAATAATCGCCACCACCTAAATCTGCGCCATCTTTCCACATGCCAGAAATTCCGTTAGAATAATTTCCACAAAAAATGGTATTTATAACCACATCTTTTTCTTTAGCGTTTACAATTGCATCTTTATAATTAACTTTTCCTTGTGTAAAAGGTTCGTTTCCGGCAATAAAAAGTAAACGTAAATCATTCTTGTTTTTACCCCACGAAAGTTCGTTTAGCGAAGTTTGTATTACTTGTCCGCAAAACTCATTTCCACCATTTGTAGTTAATGAAAATAATTTTTCTGATATTTCATCTAAATCATTGCTAAACTGTAAAACTTGTCTAATATATCCTTCTCTTGATGATAAATTAGAATTTCCATATTCATACAAAGCAATTTCTAAATTAGGCTTTTTTTGCCCATATTTTGCATAAGAAAGTTCGTTTATAATTTCCCAAAGTTGTGCTTTTGCTTGGTTGATTAAACCATCCATACTATTACTTGTGTCTAATAAAAGCGCCACTTTTATAGTTTGATTTTTTACTGGTTCTTTTGTTGATTGATGTTCTGCAAAACCTAAACTAGTTGCAAAAACAAATAAAATGGTGGTTACTTTTAATACAAATGATTTCATAATGTTTTGTTTTAAGATTTTATAAATAGATTAAAAGTTTGGTGGTTGTTATGGTTCAATATTAATGCTAACTTTATTGATAAAAAAACAAGAATGAGTGAAATAGCTTTTTGAATGAGTGAATGAGAATATAAATTTAGTAAACCCTGTTTTTTAATGATTTATGTAGGCTCTTATTGGTTTTTTGCGTTTTTCTGATTGGTTTTTTGTGTTTATGTTTACACTGAATTTAAATGAGTTTATGATGAAATATAAAATTACAATACCAAAACCATGTCATGAAAATTGGAATAATATGTCTCAAACTCAGAAAGGGAAATTTTGTAAAAGTTGTAGAAAAGAAGTGGTTGATTTTACAAAATCATCAGCCTTAAAGATTTCTAAAAAAGTATTAAAAGAAGAAAATTTATGTGGTCGTTTTAAAGATGCTCAATTAAATAAAGAAATAGAAACCAATAAGAAAAGTAACTTAAAAAAAATTGCTGCAAGTTTGGTTTTAGTTGCTACAATTGCAGTTTCTGAATCTGTATTTTCTCAATCAAAAAAAGATGCAGTTGAAGTTGTCAATTATCAGAAAGGAAAAGTACTTATTGAAAATGATTCTATAGAGAAATTTATCAGCATAAAAGGAAAAATAAAAGATAAATTAGGAGATTTACCAGGAGTAAGTATTGTTTTAAAAGGAACAGAGATTGTTTCGCAAACAGATTTTGATGGAAATTTTTTAATTAAAATACCTAATAAAAAGAGAAAGTCTCATATATTAGTTATCTCTTATTTAGGATATAAAACACAAGAAATTGATGTTTTATCAATAAAAAAACCGTTGATAATACAAATGGAAGAAGATGATGCAATTTTAGGAGAAATTGTTATTACCACAGGAATGATTGCAATTGAGAAAAAACCTAATATTTTTAAAAGAATTGGTGCTTTTTTTAGAAAAAAAGATAAAAATAATGACTAAAAAAATATACATAATATTTATACTTTTATTCGGGGTTTTAACCAATGTTTTTTCTCAAGTAAACATAATAAATCAAAAAGGAACTGATTTTTTTGTGAGAATTACAATTGTTGATAAACACAATATTAAGATTGTAAAAAATATTGATATTGAAGTAAATGGTATGTATTATTCACTTCCGGATGTTAATGGTAGATTTATTGTAAAAGCAAAAGTTGGAGATGAAATTAGAGTTTCTCATCCAGATTTTGAAACGGTGTATTACACGTTAACTTCTAGTGAAGACATTAAAATTATTGTTGAGAACTATGAGAATAAACGAAGTATTTCTTCTAAATTAAAAACGGTTTCTAAAGAAACAGATTTTTATTTAGGGCATTTAGATTCTGCAAAATTTTATAAAAAGAAAGATATAGAAAAAAGTCTTTCTTTTATAGAAAAAGCGTTAAAAAATAAAGAAAATACAAAAAGAAATGCTGCAACATATAAGTTGTTGGCAGATGTTTATTTGTATTGGAAACAGTTTGATTTAGCAGTATATAATTACAAATTATCATATCAAATTAATAAAGAAATAAATACTAAAATCGCGTTAGCAAACGCACAATTTTTATTGAATAATTTTGATGAAAGCAAACAAACTTATCAAGAATTATCAAAAGAAAAATTAAGTATTTATGAGCGGATTCAGATTTTTGAAGGTTTAGGAGATGTGTTTTTTAAGACCAAAATATTTGAAACTTCAATTATCAATTATCAAAAAGCCTTACAAGTTGCAAAAGATAATTTGATAACTCCTAAAATTACAGATTTAAACTCTAAAATAGCAGATGTTTTTGCTGCGCAAGGAAAAATAAATAAAGCAGAAACATTGTTTAAAAACTCTTTAAATCTTGCTGAAAAAGAAAATCCGAAACGTGCTTTAGAAGAAGAAGAAAAAGTGGCAGATTTTTACAATTCTAATAGACGTTTTGATGATGAAATTCAATTGCGTAAAAAGAGTTTAATTAAGGCAGAAGAAAATGAAGCATCAAAAAGAAAATCAATAGAAAAAGATTCTATTACATCACAAAAAATAAATTATAAAATTGGGAATGCATATCTTTTAAAAGAAGATTATAAAGAAGCAATTCCGTTTTTACAAAAAAGTATTAAAGGCGCAAATGATAAAGAAGATATTGTTGTTCAAAAAGAGGCAACAAGAAAATTATCAGAAGCTTATGTAACCGTTGGCGATTATAATAATGCTTTAAAAAGTTACCAAGAATATGTAGAGTTAGTAGATGAATTATATATAAAAAAAGAGCAAGAAATTCAGCAAGTAAAACGTTTTTCAAAAAAAATTGCAGACAATCAAAACAGAATAGCTAGTTTAGAAAAAGACCAAGAGTTAGCTCAAAGTAAAATTAGTTTGGCGTATGTAGATCAAAAATTATCAGAAGAAAGTAATCAAAGACAACGTATTATAATTTATGCTCTTTTTGGCGGAATTCTACTTTTAAGTTTGTTGGCGTATTTTATGTTTAGAAATAATAAACAACAAAAATTAGCTAATAATTTGTTGGCATTAAAATCGATGCGTTCTCAAATGAATCCGCATTTTATTTTTAATGCTTTAAATTCTGTAAATAGTTTTATTGCAGTAAATGATGAGCGTAATGCAAATAGATATTTGTCTGAATTTTCTGTATTAATGCGTGCTGTTTTAGAAAATTCTGATGAAGATTTTATTCCGTTAACAAAAGAAATTGAGTTGCTAGAATTGTACGTGAAATTAGAACATAACAGGTTTAAAGAAAAGTTTGATTATCAGATAAATATTGATAAAACAATAGATTTAGAACAATTTTCAATTCCGCCAATGTTGTTGCAACCGTATATAGAAAATGCAATTTGGCACGGATTAAGATATAGAACAACCAAAGGAAATTTAGAAATTTCTATCAATAGAAAAGATGATGAAACGATTTTAATTTCGATTATTGACAACGGAATTGGAAGAAAAAAATCGCAAGAATTAAAAACGAAAAATCAGTTAAAACAGAAATCAAAAGGAATGAGTACTATAAAAAACAGAATTACAATTCTAAATAATATGTATAAAGATCGAATTTCTGTAAATGTTGCTGATGTTTTAGAAAACGGAGAAGGAACAAAAGTAGCATTATTATTAAAGAAAAAGTAATTAGTATTCAGTTGCAGTTTTCAGTAACAGTAAATGGCAAATAAATATGAAACTAATTTAATGTTTTAATAAGTTGGTAAACAGGTTTAGCCCTGATTGAACGGTCTGTTTGAGCTCTTTTTTATTCCTTTTTAGGATAAAAAAAGCGAGTAGTGAAAGCAGGAGATAGCTTCAAAAAAATTAAAGTAAAAAACTATGAAACTAAAAGCAATCATTGTAGAAGACGAACAAATAAGTAGAGATATTCTACGAAATTATATTGGTAAATATTGCCCAAATGTTCAGTTGTTAGGCGAAGCAAGTAATATTGATGAAGCTTACAAGTTAATTCAAAAACACGAATTAGATTTGGTTTTTTTAGATGTAGAAATGCCTTTTGGTAATGCATTTGATTTGTTAGAAAAAGTAGAAAACAGAACCTTTGAAACCGTTTTTGTAACTGCGTACGATCATTATGCAATAGAAGCGCTAAATAATCATGCAAGTTATTATTTATTAAAACCAATTTCTATAGATGAGTTAATAAAAGCTGTAAATATTGTAACAGAAATCAAGGAAAAAGAAAACCAATTACAACATCAAATATTAGCACCAAAAGCAAATTCTGCAACCGGTAAAATTACCATTCCACAGCAAGATGGTTTTGAGGTTTTAGACATAAACGACATAGTTTTCTGTAAAGCAGACGATAATTATACAGAAATTCATTTAGCAAATTCTAAGAAATTAGTGAGTAAAACACTAAAGTATTTCGAAGAAGCTTTAACCGAATATACATTTGCAAGAATTCATAAATCGTATTTGGTAAATGTAAATGCCATTACAAAATACAAAAAAGGAAAAGGCGGAAGTGTCATTGTTTCTAACGGAAAAGAAATTTTAGTTTCTGCCTCTCAAAAAGGAAATTTATTGTCATATTTTAAGTAAATTTATGCTTCAATTTTAGAACATAAATTATGGCAGTAATTAAACCTGTACAAGGTAAACATCCACAAATTCCAGAAGATTGTTATGTAGCAGAAAACGCCACTATTGTTGGCGAAGTTTCTCTAGGAAAAGAATGCAGCATTTGGTTTAATGCAGTACTTAGAGGCGATGTACATTTCATAAAAATTGGTAATAAAGTCAATATTCAAGATGGCGCAGTTATCCACGCAACTTATCAAAAATCGCCAACTACAATAGGCAATAACGTTTCTATTGGGCACAATGCAATTGTACATGGTTGCACAATTCAAGACAATGTTTTGGTTGGTATGGGCTCAATTATTATGGATGATTGTGTAGTAGAATCTAACTCAATTATTGCGGCAGGAGCAGTAGTTACCAAAAATACAAGGGTAGAAAGTGGCAGTATTTATGCAGGCGTTCCTGCTAAAAAAGTGAAAGATATTTCGCAAGAATTAATCTCTGGTGAAATTGACAGAATTGCCAATAATTATTTAAAATATTCAAGTTGGTTTAAAGAATAGAACTTGGGCGTTTTAACGGGCTTTCACTACTCGCTTTTTTCTCGTGCTGAAGAAAATCAGCATCTCAAAAAAGAGCTCAAACAAACCGTTCAATCCCTAACGCAAAATTTAGTATAAAATCAAAAACCCAATTTCTTAATTGAAATTGGGTTTTATTTAAAACTAATCAACCAAAACTAGTTATCAAAAAACTTTATTTATTGTTTCTTTTGTTTCCTTTGCCTCTTTTAGCATCTTTATTTTTCATCATTTTTTTTCCTTTTCCTTTTCTCTTTTTTGCCATTTTCTCAAACTTCTCAAATTGTTCTTTATTTAAGATGTCTTTCATTTTATTTTTAAATGCAATTTGATTGTCTAATTGCTTGCTTTTCATTTCATAGATTTCGTCTGCAGAAGGTTTTTTATTTGCATCTCTATTTTCTTTTCTGCTTTGCATTTCTGCTTTTTTTGCTGCTGCTTGTGCGCTAATTATAGGTTTAATTTGGCCTTGTTGTTTATCTGTTAAGTCTAAAGCCAAAGTCATTTTTTTAACTGCTAAATCTGTATACTGTTCAACTGTTAATTTAGGACCTCTTTCGTTTCTTTTTTCTTTTTTCTGTGCTTGAGTAGATACAGTAAAAGCGAATACTAATATTAAAATGCTTGCTATTTTTTTCATGATATAAAATTTTTAATTATTATTTATTTACACCTCTTTGACTTTTAAAAAGTAAAAAGGTTTAATCTTATTTTTATGGTTAACAGTTTTTTAACAACAAATTTAAAAACAAAAAAAAACTCGAATTCAATTAAGAACTCGAGTTTTACTAAATTAATCAACCCAAATTAATTTATTATTCATTATCTTTTTTCTTTCTGTTTTGTCCTCTTCTTCCTTTCAATTCTTCTTTTTGCAAATTATATTTTTCTAATTGTTCAGCATCTAAAATACTTGCCATTTTAGCATCCATAGAAGCTTCTTTAGCCATTCTATCTTCTCTCATTTTTTTACGATCTTCTTGAGTAGGTTTTACTCCAGATTCTCCTTGCATTTTTCTTAAGTCGGTCATTGCTTTTCTATCGGCAATTTGTTCTTCTATTAAAGGTTTAATTTTATTTTGTTGTTCAGTTGTTAAATTTAAATCTGTTGTCATTTTTGATAACATTCTATCAACTGGATTTTTACCTTCTTTTTTTTGAGCTTCCGCAGTTAATGTAAAAGCGAATACTAAAATTAAAATTGTTACTATTTTTTTCATCTTTAATAATTGTTTTTTTAATTGTTAATCTTAGACTGATAAAAATTGAAAAGGTTTAAATTTGCAGTAAAATTTTTTAAAATATTTATAATGAAAAGATTTATTTGGTTATTTGCCTTTATTACGTTCTATGCTAATGCGCAAGATACAGTAGAAGTAAATCTAAGTAGCCCACATGCAACTATATATACGCATTTGTATTTTTTACAAACAGATTCTTATCAACCAGAAAAAGCTGCAGCTACAATTTTAGGTTTATCAGAAGAAAAAGCAATACAAAAAGCTATAAAAATTAAGCAAGTTTTAGATGGTAAAGGGTTAAATGTAGATTTTAATAAAATACCAATTAATGCTAATTATAAAGATTCTATTGGCTTTACTACTTTTCATAAATATATATTGTTTCCGCAAAGAATGCCAAAAATATATGTAGAAAAAGTTGGTAATAACTGGTATTATTCTGCAGAAACTGTGGCAAGTATAGATCAAATTTACAAAGATGTTTTTCCTTGGTATGTAGAAAAATTACAAGAAGTTATTCCAGTTTCTGGTCATATAAAAGCTTTAGGAATAGAACTTTGGCAAGTTTTAGGAATTGTATTGTTATTAATATTAGTAGTTATTATTTTTATTCTGGCCAAAAAAATAGCCTTTTTTATATTACGAAGAATTCAGCATCAGGTTACACATAGAACATCCAATTTAGAATTAGATAAAGTGCTTAAAAAATTAGCACATCCAATTAGTTTATTAATTTCATTGGCATTTATAGATAAAATTTTTCCTTCATTACAATTTTCTTTAGAAATAAATACGTGGGTTTTCTTAGCATTAAATATTGCAGAAACTATTTTTTGGATTTATGTTTTACTAAAATTAGTAAAAGTTGTAATGCGTATTTACGAAGAATTTACAGAAAGAACAGAAAGTAGATTAGACGATCAATTAGTGCCAATTTTAAATAATTTTTTAAAAGGACTTGTGCTTGTTTTTGGATTATTTAAAGTATTAAGATTATTTGGTGTAGATACAACAACATTAGTTGCAGGTGCAACAATTGGTGGTTTAGCATTTGCTTTGGCGTCTCAAGACACGGTTAAAAACCTAATTGGTACCATTATGATTTTTCTTGATAAACCTTTTCATATTGATGATTGGATTGAAACAGGAGAATTTGCTGGTACGGTAGAACAAGTTGGTTTTAGATCTACAATTGTGCGTGGTGCAGATACTTCTATTTACCAAATACCAAATAGTAAATTATCAGAAATTGTTATTAATAATAAAGGTTTGCGTTTGTTTAGACGATACAATACAAATTTAGGTGTACGTTACGATACGCCTCCAGTTTTAATTGAAGCTTTTGTAAAAGGTGTACGAGAAATTGTTATTGCGCATCCAGAAACAAGGTCTGATTCTTATAATGTAGAGTTTACTGGTTTTGGAGATTCTGCCTTATTAATTATGGTAAACGTTTATTTTAAAAGTTTAGCTTGGGGTGTTGAGCAATCTTCTAAACATAGATTGCATATGGCAATTGTTAAATTAGCCAAAGAATTAGGCGTTGAATTTGCTTTTCCATCAACTACTGTTACAATTGAGCAATTTCCAGAAAAAAAATCATTAGATTTAAGATATAATACAGATCAAGAAAAAATTGATGCTACAATATCAAAAATAGTAGCAGATTTTACTGCAGAAAACCCAATGGAAAATCCTAACTAAAACAAATGATACGCTTCTTGATAATATTTTTTCGCTTTTTGTTATTGCTGATAATTGCCTTTGTAATCTTCTTTTTTTGGGCATCTTCAGCAACGTTAGATGAAAACGATTATGCTAAATTATTAGAAGATAATTCGATTGAAGTTCCTGTAAACGATTCAGTTTTTAGTATTGTTACGTATAATATTGGTTATTTAAGCGGAATGACAAATAATCGGCCAATTGCAAAACCAAAAGAATTATTTGATGATAATTTAGCCACTGTTTTATCAGAAACAAAAAAGATAAATCCAGATATTATTGCGTTTCAAGAAATAGATTACAATGCTTCTAGAAGTTATAAAGTAAATCAACAAGAAGAAATTGCTAAATTAGGTTTTGGTTACAGAGCAAAAGCTATTAATTGGGATGAACGTTATTTACCTTTTCCTTATTGGCCAATTAGCATGCAATTTGGGAAAGTAGTTTCTGGGCAATCTATTATAAGCAAATATCCTTTAAAAGAGCACAAAAGAATTGTTTTATCAAGAGTTGCAGATGAACCTTATTATAGAGATGTTTTTTATTTAGAACGTTTGGCACAAGTGGTTAAGGTTGTTTTGAATGAGAAAGAAGTTGTAATAATAAATATACATTTAGAAGCTTTTGATAAAGCTACTAGAGAAAAACAATTTGAAGAGATTCTGCAAATATTTAATGAATACAAAGACAAATATCCAACTATTTTATTAGGCGATTTTAATTCAAGTGCAACAAATAAAACAGCTGTAGTTCAAAATTTATTTGCAAATAACGAAATAGGAAACGCTGCTTTTGATTTTCAAAATTTAGAAAAAACATTCGACTCTAAAGATCCATACGAAAGAATAGATTATATTTTCTATACCAAAAATTCTATTGAATACGTTTCTGGAAAAGTGTTAAATAGTTTTGGGCAATCTTCAGATCATTTACCTGTTTTTATGGAATTTAAATTAAAATAAAATTATTTTTCTTGTTTTTTACATTATAGTCCTTAATTTGAAGTTTTTTAGTGCTTATAAGCTTGTTTAATGCATTAAGAATTCATTTAAATAATTTCGTAAGTGCTTATAGATGTATATCTTTGCTTAAATAATTAGAATTTAAATATATTAAATATGAAAAAACCCACTATCGGATTTATCGGTCTTGGCCTTATGGGTGGTAACATGGTTGAAAATCTGCAAAATAGAGGTTTCAAGCTAATAGTAATGGATCTTAATAAAGATGAAGTTGCAAAAGTAATTGCAAGAGGTAATGCTACTGAAGCAAACTCGCCAAAAGAATTAGCAGAAAATAGTGATATCGTAATGTTTTGTCTTACTACTTCTGCGGTTGTAGAAAAGATTGTTTACGGAGAAAATGGTATTTTAGCAGGGATTAAAGAAGGCGCTGTTTTAATTGATTTCGGAACGTCGATTCCGGCATCAACTATCAAAATAGGTAAAGATTTAGCAGAAAAAGGCGCAGGTATGATTGATGCTCCATTAGGACGCACACCTGCTCATGCAAAAGACGGATTGCTAAATATTATGGCAGCTGGTAACAAAGAAACTTTCGAAAAAGTAAAACCAGTTCTTGACGAACAAGGTGAAAACGTTTTCTATTTAGGTGGTGCTGGTGCTGGTCATACAACTAAGTTGATTAATAATTTTATGGGAATGACGACTGTAGTTGCTATGTCTCAAGCTTTCGCAGCAGCGGAACTTGCAGGTGTAGATAAACAACAACTTTTTGATATCATGTCATCAGGACCGTCAAATTCTCCATTTATGAAATTCTGTAAACATTACGCTGTAGACAACGTTAGTGATTTAGGTTTCTCTATTGCGAATGCAAATAAAGATTTAGGTTATTTTGTACAGATGATGAATGATCTTGGTACAGTTTCTCAAATTGCAGAAGCTACTTCTGCCAATCTTCAGACTGCAGTAAATGCAGATATGGGTAATGGTAATGTTCCAGAAATCTTCGATTATTTTGTAAAACTAAAGAAATAGTTTTTTTGATTTAAATTTTAGAGGATTTTCCTTTATTGATTTAAATTAGATAGAGTACACAATTTATAAATATAGCGAGTTTTAAGCTCGCTATATTTTTTTATAATCAATTATCTAGTTGGTGTTTTAAATATAGAAACTAACTGATTTACGTTGAGAAAGAAGATTTTAAGTGTTAGAAATAACTTTTTTCATCCTTAAAAATTTCTTCAACAGCTTTCGCATAATTTTTTACATTTCCTGCTTTTTTTATCTTTTTATACGTTTTCTGCGGATTTGAAAAACTCTGAGAAAAGTATTCCCAAAAACCAAGCATTTTCATTTTAATAGGTGTTGGTCCAGAAAGTGCAGCATCATATTCTTGAAAAATACGATCGTGAAATTCATTAAAAATATCAAACCTGTTTTTAGGATATTCAGTTGTATTCGCTTTAATCATACTTGGTAAAAAAGGATCTGCAATTAAGCCACGACCAATCATCCAATGATCAATTGAAGGAAAACGTTCTTTTAATTTTTTATAAGCAGCAACAGAAGTAATATCGCCATTATAATACATTTTATGTTTGCTATTATCTAAACATTTTTGAAATGCGTCTAAATCTGTTCCTCCTTTGTATAATTGTTTTCCAATTCTTGCATGAATTGCAATATTCTTTAAAGGATAGGTGTCTAAAATTGGTAAAACATCTAAAATTTCTTCTGGAGTATCATAACCCATTCTCATTTTCATAGAAACGATGATGTCCGATTCATTATGAACTTTATGAAGAATACTGTTTATTTTTTCAAAATCACTAATCAATCCAGAGCCCATTCCTTGTTTTGTAACCATCGGATAAGGGCAGCCAAGATTCCAATTCAGTTCTTTGTAGCCTAATTCTTGTACATATTTTGTTACGAATAAAAACTCATCAGCATCATTGGTCATTATTTGCGGAATTACCTCTAACTCCGTATTGTTTTCTGGAAGAAGATCTCTTTTGTAAGAATTTTTTATAATCAGTTTTCCATTTAGTCTGATATATGGCGCGTAAAAAGTGTCAATTCCGCCAAAGAAATGATTAAAAGCATTTCTGAATTTATGATCTGTAAAACCTTGTAAAGGTGAAGATAAAAGTGTCTGATTCATGAAAAATAAAGTTGTGCAAATATAGCATACTTTTTAAAGTGTTAGAGAAACAAATTGTTGTTAATCAGGTTACATAATTTAATTGTTTAACCAATAGCTACCTCTTTTTTCTGCTTCTTTGATAGCGAGATTAATGTCTTCAAAAATAAAATCAGGAACTGAATTACTTGTTGCTGGCGTTAAAAGTGATAGTAAACCTTTTTTAGATTTTTCTGATGTAACAATTAATATAGGGAAATTAGGTTCATTTTCTTCGTTTCCAGCATTCTTAAACTGTTCAATATCTTGAAAAACAGATAATATAGAGTTTCCCCAATTATACATTAATTCTCTAAAATCTAAAATAATTGCCTCCGGATTAAAATCAATAATGCCAGAAATTGCTTTTTTAGAAATATAAGTTCCGTGCTTTTTACCTAAAGAACCATCAGGATATTCGCCAAAAAAAGAAACAATAAGTACATCAACTTTATCAATTAATTCCTCTTTTATGGTAAAGTATTTGCAATTAATAGCATCAGGTTTTATTTCTTTATTTTCTAAAAGTGTATAATTCATTTTCTAAAGATAAAAAAAAGAGCAGAATTTTATAAGTTTCTTATTTTAATGATTGATAAACGTTTTTAATTTGATAATTGTAGTTCCTTTCTTTTAGCTTCATCAGTGACACTTTTCTGATTCCAATAGGGTTCATTTATACTTTTTTTCAAGCTAGCTTCAGTAATCAATCCGTTACCATTATCTTCTGTCCAAGATTGTATTCTATAAGGGAATTCTTTTTGAACCGTAATAGAAATCTTTCTATCATAATTCAAGTATTCAACGGTATAAGTCAAAGTAGTTTCTGCTGCTGTTTTACTAATTTTAGCTTTAGTAGATTTCATTTTTTGATAAGCAAATCTGCTATATAGCGTAGAGAAAATCATATCAATTTCTCCTAAAGGTAATTCTCCTTTGTTTAAACGAATACGTGTCATTAACTCATCTTCTAAAAGTGCTACAGGTATATTTTTTTCTGTATCACCATCAGCTTCAAAGTAAGAAAATTCTTGAAAATGATAGTTTTCTTCCTTAAGATTTAGTTGTGTAAAAGTATGTCCACACCATTCTTGAATACTTGTATTCGATTTTAATGTATGAGGATATTTTTTAGAATCAATAGGTGTAAAAGTGGAAGTTACAATCGAGTAATCATAAATACCTGTGGTAAATTTTCTAATGTTGTTTAATTTCATCACAGGTACATTGTCGTTTCCAGCATTTTTAGGACGATCTAATTTAACCTGTTTACTTAATGAAAATGGTTCTGTAACAAATACCAAAACAACTTCTCCTTCGCGGATTTCTCCATATCGAGACTGTTTTAATTCATAGCTATTTAACTCGGCTTTGCCAGAATACCAATAATTATTAAACTGATTTGTAGTTGACACTACTTCTTTTTCTTTTATGGCAGGTAGTTGGTTTGCAACTGATTTTTTATTTTGTTGGCAGGCAAAAAGTGAAGATATACTTAATAAGTAAAATACTTTTAAAAATGGACTCATGTTTTTATAAATTTGTTTTTGGGTAAATAGTTATGTGGTTAAATAACTAATTTTATAAGGTTTTAGCAATAGTTTTTGGGTCTTTTAATCGATGTTTTTCAGAAGCTAAAAGTTCAATTTCTTTTAGTTCTTTTAATTTAAATTAGCATTAATCGTATTAGTGTTAATAGGTTTTTTCTCATTCATTTTTAAAAATAGCAATGCTATACTTTAGTTGTTTTCAATTCGATTAAGCTTCTATATCTTTAATAAAAAGTTTTTATTCATATTACTGTTTAGTTATTCAAAGTAAATTAAGCACTTCTTAAAAATTGGATTTCAGATAATTATATTGATAATTCTCTATCATTTTGCATTTTACCAATACCTATGAATTTCTATCCTATTTATAGTCGAAAAATTCTGAATTTCCTTTCAAAATTTGTTTAAAATTCAATTGTTCTCCTATGTGCAAAACCTACTTTTTATATTTGGGGTAATATTTTGTTAGATGTCAAATTGGGATTGTTTTAAGATAAGTTTCTGAAAGTTAGTTTTGTCTAATTTTTCAACAGAATTTTATTATTTTAGCGTTTTGCAACCTTTTATTCCTTAAACTTTAAGCTTTCGAATATTTTTTTAGAATCAGTGTAATATTTAGGAAACAAACTTTCATCAGAAGCATAAATAAAACAGTAATAATCTTCTTGAAACTTAAAATACGTTTTTTCTAGTTTTATCTTATTAGAATTTAAAGTATAACTATAGGTATTGATACAGGTTTCTCCAAATTTTGATTGTTCTGTAGTGATTTTTGCACCATACACTGTTAAATACTTCGCTAAATTTTTATTCCCTTTTTCAGCAATTTCTTTTAATGAAATGTCATTATGTTCAGAAGGTGGAATTTTCATTATAAGAATATGAACTCTTGAATTTTTATCAGATGTAATTAAAGGGCTAAAAGCTATGTCTTTATGGATGTCTAAATAAGGATGCCATTTAAAAGGTAATATTAAATTATATTCTAATAAATCAATTTTCTCTTCAAAAGAAAGTTCAGGTTCGTGTTTTTTAGTGTTGGTACTACTACAATTAAGTGTTAATATGAGTATTAATAAGAGAATACTTTTTTTCATATCGACTAGCAATTTTTAGGTTTTATAGTAAAAAATTATTTGATGTCTAATGTATTCCAAATCAAATTAATCAATTGTTTTCCTTGAGATTTTTTTAAATCATCCATTTCCATTGACATTATTATTAAACCAGAATCTTTTTTACCAATTGTAGCTATTTCATAAATGTTTACTTCGTCATTATAAGTTAAAGTTGCCTTATTTACTTTAATTTTTAAGCCAGAAGCTAATTTTCTTTCATAATCTTCCCTTGTCAATTTATATCCATAACTAATACTTTCTTTTGTGACTTCGCTTATCATTAATTCGTTAAGCGTAGTTGGATTAATTGTTGAATATTTTTGAATCATAAAACCAGAACCCTCTGCAGTCATAAGCATTAATTGTTCAACTCCATCTCCAAGATCTGTTTTTGCAACGTTGTATTCTTTGGGATGTTTAAAGTTAAAAACTTCATCAAAATATAATAAGGTGTCTTTTTGCTTAACATTAATTTTTAATAAATTGTCATTTACATTAATTTCATAATCTTCGCCTAATTTTATTTCAAATGTTTCACCATTTATTTCTATTTTATAATTTTCTTGGGCATAAATTATACTTGATAAAGCTAGCATTATAATCAGTATTGTATTCTTCATAAATTTTATTTTAGGTTGTAGTAGATTGTTTGTGGTTTGTTTTAGTTGATATATAAGCTTTCTTTTTGTTAGTTGGTTTAAAGTTGTTTTTAATCATTTAAATAGGTATCTCTACGCTCTATTAAGTGTTCAAAATTTGGATATTTTCTTTTTCTAGTTGTGTTTAATTTTTTTAATACGGTTTCTCTAAATTCTTTACTTTCAAGTTTTTTTACTCTTGTACTATCCTCATAATATTGTAATTGAATTTTATATCTTCTAAAAAATTCTTGTTCAAAATCTTTGGAAACTAAGCCGTCGTAAAACTCTATTAAATGCTGATTTTCAATAGATTTATAAAATACAAAACCATCAAATACATCTTTATATTTGGCATTGTTTTTTGCGCTAATCAAATCGAAATCATCATTGCCAAAAACAGAATTATCAAAATCAAACCCAATATTTTCTATGTCTTGTTCTTTAAAAGCAGCGTCCCATTTACCATCATGTATAAGTTCATATACATAACGATTTTCTTTTTTTACAAAAATAGGGCGATTAGATAAAATACTTACAGCACGATTGCCAAAGTAATCAGCTAAATATTTACCTGCGTTTTTTACCAATTCGCCATTATTACTAGTTGTATGAATTTTAAAGGCATGTCTGTAATTTAAAATAATAAGTGCTTTTTTATTATTTTTAGAGGATAGTTTTTTATACTGATTTATGATGTTATAAGCAAGTAAACTATCTCTAGGTTCAATCTCAAAATCTTGCTCTCTCGTATATTCTTCCACTGTTTGTACTGTTTTCCAATCAAATTCAACATCCGAAGGAAAGTAAGATATTTGATTTTGTGATACGTTGTTTATATCGTAAATAGTTCTTAATAAGTAATGATAATTATATCTTTCCCAAATAAACCAAAAAGTAGCATTTTGCTGAAATGTGTTTAGTTTTTTCTCTACAAAAGCACTGTCTAAATTCTTTGTTTTTAAAAATTCAGTTATTTCTGGTTGTAAATTAAGAACACCAATTTCTGTAAATAAATTTCCAACATTATTCTTGAAATAAGCATCGGATAAAACATCTTTAATTAATTCATATTGAGAAAATTCACTATGATCTCTTTCACACAGAATTACAATATCGTGATTTTTAAATTTTTGTAAAATGTAATCTTTAGCTGATTTTTTTTCTATTTTTTTCAGATAATCAGAGTACGGTTTAATTGCTGAGTTTTGTGAAAAACTATAAAAAGTAGAAATAAGAAAAAGTAAAATCAATGTATTTTTCATAATTTTCTGTGTATTTACATTGCGTACAAAATTAGTAATATGGTGAGCTTTAATACACACACAAAGCAATAACGAAGTTAAAGTTTTTTAAATTTAGAACAAAGCTAAATAGAGACTAAAATCTTAGTAAAGAGGCATTATGGAAATCAAATTTACTATTTATAATGAGAAACGATTAAAGCTTATCACCGAGTAATTATTCTCATAATACAAGCACAAAATAACCGCCCAGTCTGTCATCCGAAGCATTGAGGAATCTCATAGTCAAACTCAAAAATACTCGAACAAAAAGCCTTTATTTGTAGACATTGTTTGGTTTAGGTTTCACTTTCAAAAGTATTATTTTTAAGAGTATCAGACTTGTAAAAATGGATAAAGAAATAAAACACATTGGTATTCCTGAAGAAGTCTTTGGGCATTGTATAATTTCTAATAGTTGCATTATTGTGCCATATAAAGCAATAGAAAATGCAAGACCTGTTCCTATAAAATAAATAGAATTATTCCATTTTAGTAGATGTCCTAATAAGGGAATGATAAAACAACCCATTATAATATAACAAGCTGGTATAGTAAGTATTTTGGGACAAACAGAATGATTTACAAATTCATTGTAAACTAAACTACTTGCTCCCAAAATACTTAAAACAAAAATGAGTATTAAAATAATAGGTAATACTTTCTTTAAGATCACTATTCTTGAGTTAAATCAGTCGTTGATATAGCATCTGAAATTATAACTTTAGGAATCGTTAAAAGTGTATTTATCTTAGCCTCTGAGAATGTGTATTCATTTCCGCTAATATATTTTACAACAACACTTTTTATAGTGTCTTTGCCTAAACCAAAATGTAAGGTTGCAGATTGGTCACTCGTCAATCCTTCTCCAACGATAAAATCTTCCGTTATTTTTTTACCAGTTGATGTTACAACTTCAACTTTTGCACCTAAATTTTTAGCTGTATCATCTAATTTTACTTGGACAAAATTATTGTCTCCTCCATTATTGATGTATGCCAAAACAGGCGTCCCAATGTTTACCCAAACCAAATCTAAATAACCATCTTTATTAAAGTCACTTACCAATGGAGTTATGGCATAATTAGGGTTTACTACACCACTTTTTTCTTCAGTAGCAACAAAAGTATGGTCTTCTTTTTGGGTTAGAAATCTACTTGGTAATTTAAATATTTTATGAGGCGGAAAGTCAATATAGTTTTCTGCAACAATCAATTCTTGTAATCCATCATTATTCATATCAGCAAAAACGGCTCCCCAAGAAAATTCAAAATCTTTAGTTTGCGTTTTTTCGGCTACGTCTTCAAATACAAAGTTTCCTTTATTCTCAAAAAATATCCAATTAGGATTAAAAAGACTCTTGTCTTCAATGTTTCCACTTGCAACAAAGCTAGGTACTGTTGATCCAGTATTTGAAAACATAAAATCTACCAAGCCATCATTATTATAATCTCCTACAGCGATTCCCATAGGATACCCATATTTGTTGGTAGAAGGGTTTTCTTTCATTTCAAAACTGCCATCACCTTTGTTTTTATAGGTTCTAATTTCGCCTGTATCATAAGCAATAACTAAATCCAACCAAGTATCGTTATCAATATCAATCAAAATACCCATAAATGTATTGTGGATGTATTCTAAACCAGCTGCAATAGTTGTGTTTTTAAAAGTATTGTCTCCGTTGTTAATCAACAATAGACTCTGAGGCCCATAATTTTTGCTGAAATTATTTTGTCCAACCATTTGTTTTTTTCTGATGTAATTGGCAACAAAAATATCGGTATGTCCATCTTTATTAACATCACCTAAAGTTAAACCTAATGGAGTTGCATTGGCTGCCAAATCATAGTCTAATTTCTTTGGTGTAAATTTTCCGTTGGTATTGTAGTAAATCACAATTCCATCTTCTCTAGAAAGAATCAAATCGGTAAAACCATTGTTGTCAAAATCGGTAGATGCACCACTTAAAGTTGTACTGTTTTCTTTTGCAGGAAGCCCTACATTTTTTGAAATAGAAACAAATTCCCCATTCTTATAACTAAAAATTTCATCTTGCTGATTGTATCCACCTCCTAAAAATAATTCATCAACACCATCATTATCAATATCTATTAATACAGATGCTGTAACAGGTAAAGATTCCGTTCCATTAAATTGATGAGTAAAATCAATTGAAATTTCTTTGAATGTAGGAATTAAATTTTCTGCTATTGTATTGTCATAAGGATTGTTTCTGTCGGTACTAAACTTAACGGCTACAATGATGATAATAACAAGTATGAAAGCTAAAATACCTCCTAAAATTTTTTTTACTATTTTCATAACGATGATTTTTTTATTTTGTTGAATTGATATAATGATAAACTAAATAATATAAAATGAACTACATTCATTGCTATTGGTGCTATGTATTTTCCAATTTCAGGAGAAATAAAATAGATTGCAAATACAGAAATTAATAGTACTATAGGATTAAAAATAGCCATCCATTTCTTATAATAAGTTCCTCCTTTTAGTATGGTGATACTAAAAAAGATAGAAAGTAAAAGGATGATGATTCTTAAAAACTGAACAAGAGATTCACTAATTAAGGTGTAATTGTCTAATATTTTTTGATATACATTTACATCAATATCGTTTTGTAAGTGAACAATGGTACCTAAAAAAGCGCGCGAAGTCATCCAAAAACCACCAATGGTAAAAGCCAAAATTCCTAAGCCAAAAACAATAGAGGCTAATTTTTTATTTCCTTTTTCCAACATTTTATAAATATGGTAATATCCTACAAAGTAGAAAGGAATGGCAAATACTGCTAAAAAATGACCCGTAATTAAATTGTTTTCAGAAACGAATTGAAAGAACTGATAATTTTCTGCATTACCAATAATTTGAGGACTAAAATGAAGGAGAAATTCTCCAGCACCTACTATAATACTTGCGAATAATCCCAGAAGTCCAGCTATAAATATTTTCTTTTTATCAACTATCATTTGTGTTATTTCAAGTAATTTCTAATTCCATAACTTGCTAAAACACCTTCTCCTGTTGCTGCTGCAACTTGAGCAATGGCTCCTTCTCTACAATCACCAGCAGCAAAAATTCCTTTTATAGATGTTTCTGCTAAGTTCTTCGTTTTTATAAAACCTCTTTCATTTAAGTCTACTACATTTTCAAAAACTTTTGTATTCGGAATTAAGCCAATAAAAACAAAAACACCATCTGCTGATAATGAAGATTCTTCTTTAGTTTCATTATCTACCACCTTTAAATTTTCAAACATTCCTTTTTCATTAGCAACAAACTCTAATGAAGTTTGGTTCATATATGTAGTAATGTTTTTAATTGTTTTTAGTTTCTCAATATAGGTAGGTGAAGCTGAAAACTCTTTTGAGCGATTTACAATTTTTACACTTTTGCAAAATCCAGCTAAGAAAATACCTTCTTCTAAAGCAGAATTCCCTCCTCCAATTACTATAATATCTTTTTCTCTGTAAAAAGCACCATCACAAGTTGCACAGTAATGAATACCTGAACCAATCAATTCTTTTTCATTGGTGATGCCTAATTTACGATAAGTAGAACCTGTAGAAAGTACTACTGTCTTACTTAAATAACTAGCTGTATTGGTTTTAATTGTAAAAATTTCATCTTCTTTAGAAATCGATAGTACATCTTCTCCTGTTTTTATCTTTGCACCATAAGTTGTTGCTTGGGCTTCCATTCTCTCCATTAGTTTTGGTCCAGAGATAGATTCAAAACCAGGATAATTCTCTATTTTTTCAGTTAAAAAAGCATTTCCTCCAACGGTAGATTTTTCTAAAATTAAAGAATCAAAACGATCTCTTTGGGCATAAATAGAAGTTGTTAAACCTGCAGCTCCTGCACCAATAATTACAGTATCAAATATTTTATGCGATTTTTCTGTATTTATAGACAATACCTCTGTTAGTTTAGCATTGTCAGGGTTTGTGAATGGAATATTATCAATTAAAATAGTAGGAATAATCCTTTTACCGTTATTAATTTCTTCAACTTTTTTTGTTGCCCATTCACTTTCAATATCAATAAACTCAAAATTAATATTATTGTCTGTCAAGAAACTTTTTGCTCGTCTACAATCTGGACACCAATCTGCGCCAAATAATTGAACGGTTCCAACTTCATTAATGCCAAAAATAGAAGCTATAATATTGTTATTCGGGTTTGTGTAAGATTTGTCATCAATCAATAGCGTAGGAATAATTCTTTTACCATTATTAATAGACTCAACCAAAGCAGTAGCGGCTTTATCTAAATCTACATCAACAAATTCAAAACTAATATTGTTGTCTGATAAAAAACTTTTTGCTCTTCTACAATCAGGGCACCAATCTGCTCCGTATAACTTTACTCTATTCATTTGGTTTTTTTTATAATGTGTTTCTAATAGAATGCTATGTCGTGAGAATTATAAATACCTAACAAAATCATTTTATTTTATTAAGGTTTTTATTTTTTTAAGGAATTACGACTTTATAAATATTTAAAGTTTACATCCATAATATTAGATAATTACGAAGTAAACGTTTTTAAATTTAGAGTAAAATGAAGTCGCTCGCTAAAACCTTCGTAAAGAAAAATAATAGCAATCAATTTAGTTTTTATTACTTGTTTTTTTTACTTTTTTATTTTGGTTGATAACCAGTTTGGATATTTGAATGGATGCTAATATGAAAAATAAAATAGCGAATACAAGATTGAGATAATTAGATATTTCAATGTTATTTTCAACCAAAATATATTGCCCTAGGTAGGCAAAAAGTAACATGCCAATTCCTGTGCCTATCAAGGCACCAACAATAAATAAATAATTGGCTTTTTTAGTTGTTTTAAGTTTATTGTTTCGATAAACATAAATGTAAATTCCAGACCAATAAGGCCACTGAATAACATTTAAACCATTTAAAAGCAGACCTAATAAAAATGGGTATGTTGCAAATTCTAATTGTGATAAAACGAAAGTTTCATCATTATTACTAATAAAATACAATGCAATACTTGTAAAAAATAAGATTGTAAAAATATCTATGGCTAACAAAAGTTTTTTTTGTTTTACTAACCACTTAGCTCCAAAACTCACTACTTTAAGTACAAAAAACTCAACAGCTATAACTCCAAGAATAAAGGAAGTAATTGCTAAGTGACCTTGCGCTACTAAAATTTGTAAACAAATTATATTTAAATAGCCTAAAGGTAAAGATCCTATAAAACTAATTAAAAACCCTAATAGAAAAGCTTTGTTTGTAAAACTATATTTATGAATCCATTTCACGGCTATGATATAGATTTTAAATAATTAGTTAAGCGTTTGTTGTCGATAATTAATTGTCTAGATTGTTTTAAATTTAGATAAGAATGTCCTTTTTGATGATTGTAAGTACAAATTTTATATAAAATATCGTAATGCTTTATAATCTCTTTCCAAGCAAAAAAGATGGAATGTTTAGGGTCGTAAATATGAGTGGGTTCGCTTCCTGCTCCATTAAGTTCAATGATAGATAAGTTTTTTCCTTGCTCTAAATCTTCCCAAGAATTGAACATAATGTCTAACCTTCCAAAATAAAAATCCGGAATTTGTAAACAAATAGTATTAATTGTTTCTGTAAGTTTTTTTGTAACTTTATTACTAACATCGGTAAACTTACTTCCTCTTGCATGGTTGCCATAAGGCATTAAATTAAATTTTTTATCTTTAGGTAAAACATCATTTAACAGAGTACCATATTTTTTCTTAAGAGTTGCCAATTGCAAAGAAAACCTAGGATTTTGCTCTATAAGTTCTTGAATCGTGTTTTTACCATTGCCTTCAACAATAAGGAATTCTTTATTCACAATACCTGTAATAGTACCTTCGGTTTCGTTTGGCATTCTATAATAAAACAAACCAATTTCTAGAGGATAATTTATGCAATTCTGTACTAAAAAATCATAATTTGTTTTTTGTAGATAGGTTTCTAAGGATTGCCATGAATTAATTTTTTCTACCCTCAAACCTTGCAAGCCTACATCTGGTTTTATAATAAAAGGGAAATCAATAGAAGTGTTTTTTAAAGCCTTTTTTATGTTTACTGATGTTTCATGAGCTTTAAAAAACAACGTGTCTGGGTAATATTGAGTAGGAATTAAATCATAAATTTCTTTTTTACTCTCAAGTGCAAAACCTCCATTTATTATTTTAGGATTACTGGCATTAAAAAATCCTAATGAGCGTGCTTTGATACTTAAAAAAAGCCAATAGAAATAAATTGGAAAATAAATCACATTTGTATTCCAATATTCCCAATTTAGAATTTTATGAATTGTGTTTTTTAGGCTTCTCAAACTTGTAACTTTCTTATTAAATTATTTTTTTATGCATGTAACCTTTCAATTTAGTTTTAGGTTCATTGCGTTAGTAATAAGTGTTTTTACTTGTGTTGAACGTAAAAATGAAATGATCTTAAAATGATACAAAGTTTGTTAAATACAATGTTTTCTATGCCTTATTGTTGCTGGTGCTAACCCAAAAGTGTCATCAATAAAATTCATGCATTTAACTTCTAGTAAACCCACTTTAATTAACGCTTGATGATGAATACTATGCTCTAAACAATAAGCCAATTCTCTTAATAAAGATGTTTCAATTTTAATTTGTTTCCCTTCTTTTTTGCAAAAATTACCTTCCAAAACCATTTGTATATTCTGCTGGTTTTCTGTTAGTTTTAAACAAATCTCATCAATTACCGCAATAGCTATATTCGTATCAGTTTCAATTAATAAATTTCTCGCTCGGTTATCATAATTTATAACTTTAGTTTCAAAACCATTTAAAACACTTTGATAAATTTCAAGAATATGTCTTACATGTTGCCCTATTGTTGAACCGAATAAGTTGGTAGATTTAAATGTATATTGCTTATTAGTTAACTGAATTAATACATTTTTTATCTCGTTTAAATTCTCTTTACAATAGATATGCATGGGTAATTCTTTTAATAGTAATTTTTATTATTTGTAGCTATAAAAGTAAAGAACAATCTTGAGTATTACATCAAGATTGTTTTTTATCTGTTTTATTTTTTTAATTAATAGTGGGCTTCAACAGAAACCGCTACTGTTTTAGCAATATTTGTAAATGGTTTACCTTTTTTAAAAGCAACTTCATAGTCTGCTAAAGTTAGGTTAAATTTAGAATTCAGACTAATTTTACCGTCATTTACTACAATTGTAGTTTTTTCTGAAATATCTGTTTTGGTAGCTTGGATATCTCTAGCGGGTTGATTAAACATATAGAATCCTATTCTTACTGTAATTATAATTCCTAGAACTAGGAGAATTAAGGCTTTCTTTTTGATAGTCATCTAGTATATTTTAACTGTTATAGACCTTTAGACCTTAAATAAAGTAATTCCTTACATTTAAAATTGATAGTAATTTTTTAAAAGGATTTAAATTTTTAATAGAAATTATAAAGTATTTTGTTTGCTAAAGCCAAAAACTAAATAAAAAGGGCATCGCAATCAAAGTTATCAATGCAAAAGAAGAACAATTAAACTCAAAACTGCACAGGCCAACAAAACCACCAAGTTTGTCATTTTAAAGAATGAAGGAATTCTATAATCAAACTTAAAATACAACACAATCAAAAAAAACAAACAAAAATTATATATGGTATTACACCCTATTTTTTAATCTTTTAAATAGGTGTCTCTACGATCTATTAAGTGTTCAAAATTTGGATATTTTCTTTTTCTAGTTGTGTTTAATTCTCTTAATATGGTTTCTCTAAATTCTTTACTTTCAAGTTTTTTTACTCTTGTACTATCCTCATAATATTGTAATTGAATTTTATATCTTCTAAAAAATTCTTGTTCAAAATCTTTGGAAACTAAGCCGTCGTAAAATTCTATTAAATGCTGATTTTCAATAGTTTTGTAAAATAAAAAACCGTCAAATACATCTTTATATTTAGCATTATTTTTTGCGCTAATTAAATCAAAATCATCATTACCAAAAACAGAATTATCAAAATCAAACCCAATATTTTCTATGCCTTGTTCTTTAAAAGCAGCGTCCCATTTACCATCATGTATAAGTTCATATACATAACGATTTTCTTTTTTAACAAAAATAGGACGATTAGATAAAATACTTACCGCACGATTGCCAAAGTAATCTGCTAAATATTTACCTGCGTTTTTGGCCAATTCGCCATTATTGCTAGTTGTATGAATTTTAAAGGCATGTCTGTAGTTTAAAATAATAAGTGCTTTTTTATTATTTTTAGAGGATAGTTTATTATACTGATTTATGATGTTATAAGCAAGTAAACTATCTCTTGGTTCAATCTCAAAATCTTGCTCTTTTGTATATTCTTCAGCTGTATGTACTGTTTTCCAATCAAATTCAACATCCGAAGGAAAGTAAGATATTTGATTATCGGATGTGTTATTAATATCGTAAATGGTTCTTAACAGATAATGATAATTATATCTTTCCCAAATAAACCAAAAAGTAGCATTTTGCTGAAATGTGTTTAGTTTTTTCTCTACAAAAGCTCTGTCTAAATTCTGTGTTTTTAAAAATGCAGTTATTTCTGGTTGTAAATTAATAACACCAATTTCTGTAAATAAATTTCCAACATTGTTTTTAAAATAAGCATCAGATAAAACTTCTTTAATTAATTCATATTGAGAAAATTCACTATGATCTCTTTCACACAGAATTACAATATCGTGATTTTTAAATTTTTGTAGAATGTAATCTTTAGCTGATTTTTTTTCTATTTTTTTCAGATAATCAGAGTACGGTTTAATTTCTGAGTTTTGTGAAAAACTATAAAAAGTAGAAATAAGAATAAGTAAAATCAATGTATTTCTCATAATTTTCTATGTATTTACATTGCGTACAAAATTAGTAATATGAGAGCTTTAATTCACCACACAAAGCAGAAACGAAGTTACCCTTTTTAAATTGAGAATAAAACTAAATAATGCATAAGCCAAGAATAGTACTGTATAAACGTAACGAAAAAAAGAGTTTATTTTTAAACTTAGTTCTACGTTGTACAAAGCCTTATTTCTTCTCAGTCTTTTTATAAACCCACTCAAGGGTAAAGCAAAACAGAATAATTACGAGTGCAATAATAGCACCAATAGTATTTGAAGTGTATTGTTGATGAATTAAGATAATTGTAGCAATAATGCACAAAACAAAACCGACTAACGGAACTATTTTGTTACTGCCTGTTTCTTTAGATAGTCGATATCCAACAAGATTAACAACACCAAAAATTAGTAAAAAACCAACACTTCCTGCAGTAGATATACTTTCTAGTTTAAGTATGTTTACTAAAATCAATGTTGCAATTGCTGTAATCAGTAAGCCAATAGGCTGATTCCAAAGTTTTGCCAAAAAATGATGAGGTAGCTCATCATCTTCCGCAATTTCATAATTAACCTTACTTCCTCCATAAAGTGATGCATTAATAGCAGAAAAAGTAGAAATTAAGGCAGCAACTGTAATGATTGTAAAACCGATTTTTCCTAACATTGGTTTTGCAGCTTCTGCCAAAACATAATCTTGTGCAGTGGCAATTTTCGCAAACGGAAGTGAGCCTACAGTTACAAAAGCAATAATGATATAGAGTACAATTACAAAAATTACAGAATAGTAATAGGCTTTTGGTATATTTTTCTTTGGATTAATGATGTCTGGTGCTGCATTTGC
The DNA here is from genome assembly GCF_900105145.1 of Polaribacter sp. KT25b. Classification (NCBI taxonomy): domain Bacteria; kingdom Pseudomonadati; phylum Bacteroidota; class Flavobacteriia; order Flavobacteriales; family Flavobacteriaceae; genus Polaribacter; species Polaribacter sp. KT25b. Next base: position 424,132 of record NZ_LT629752.1, read on the forward strand.
AATAAGCTCAAATCCTTCATAAGCAACAAAAATAACCATTCCACCAGCAAATAATTTAATTGGACCTTCCCATTGGGAAACCGCTAATTGAGAGATATTCGGATTTCCAATTAATCCATAAGCACCAATAAAAATAAAGGAAATTAGAATGACTAATTTGATAATTACTGCGTAAGATTCTATTTTACCAACAACAGCAATACTATAATAATTAATCGCTGTAGCTAAAACAATAATGGCACTTGCATAAATATGTGAATCAATTATTTTGTCGTTTGTTAACGCTAATAAATTTGGTGCATAAGACCCAAATGCCGAAGCATAAAGCGAAAGCATAATAATATAGCTGATCCACAAAAGGTTATTAATACCGCCACTAAAAATTGTTTTTCCAAAACCCTGATTAATAAATTTAACAGTTCCTCCTCTGTCAGGATACTTTGTGGATAGCTTTACATAACTGTAAGAAGTGATGAGCGCTAAGATACCAGCAAATAAAAAGGCAATTGGTGTTCCGCCTTTGGCAAGTGAAACGGCAAGTCCTAGAACAGCAAAAATTCCACCACCAACCATTCCTCCAATGCCGATAGAAATAGCTTCTTTTAAACTTATTTTTTTATTCATACTGTTTAATTCTAATCCTTTAATTGTTCAATTGCTGTAACAGGTAATTCATCTTAAAATTCAAGTTGGTGTTTTTCCCATTCTAATCAGTAAATGAGGATTTTTTGAGTTTATATATTATTTTAAGGTGTGTCATATTATTTTAAGGTGTGTCATATTCTTTTACTCAAAAAAACTAAGAGTTTTATGAATACTTCAAAGTTTAATTAGCTAAGCCAGACAATTACGAAGTTAGCGTTTTTTAAATTTAAAGCAAAACCAAATTATAATACATCCAGCACAAATAAAGAAGTTTCAATGCAATCAAAGTAGTCATTATAAAAGAAGATCAATTAAAGCCTATCGTTAATTTTGTCATTCCAAAGCATTAAGGAATCTCATAATCAAACTAACACAAACAAAAACACAAACCATTTCATTTCTGTACGGTTTTTATCATAGACTTTTAATATTTTGTATTGGTAAGTCTGTAAAAAGTAGGTATTAAAAAACACTCAATAGTTCCTTAAGAACAAAATTTCACCCAATAGAAACCTCGTAAGGTTACTTTTTGGTTGTACTATTTGTTATATTAATTGTTTGCAAAGCTCTTGGTGCAATTTGTGTTTTATGGGTGGTAGATTTTAAAGTTAGCTCAAGGTCTAGAGGTGTTGTGGTTCTATTAAACACAACTACGGCTATAGATCCATTGGTGTTAATGGCTGCTGTATATGCAAGCCCCTCAAGCTCTTCGCCAATTAGTTCTATTCTGTGTGCTCCAGGTCGTATAAACTTACTAAAATGGCTTAATAAGTAATAAAGAGGTGTGTAAATTACCTTGTCTGTAACTGGGTTAATCAGCACTGGTGCACTGTTAAAGTTGTCGTAAGGATTTGGTTGTCCTTTATCACTTAAAATCATACACCATTCAATATAACCTTGAACTCCGTGATTCAAATCAGTGATGATATCGTAAGCATAAGTGTCAAAAGGTACAAAAGTACCTGCATAATCAGTACTTTCTCTCCAATATTGACCTACAGGATCCTTAGCATCAATATCAATGCTAGATTCAGTATGAATCATTCCTTTGTTTGGCCAAGAAGTTCTCAAAGTATCTAATGATTTTTGATACCAATTATTTTCTTCAAGTTCAGAATTAGCATACCAGTGAAACCCAGTACCCCATGCATATTTAGCTGCCTCAACATCGTTATAAGTGGTGTTCACATAATTGTTCATGGTAGATTTATTATGGTCATATAATAGTACTCGCAAACCAGCATCCAAATCGTCAAGATTCAGATGATCATCTGCAACAAGCTGTGGCCCTAAGTAATCTCTTAAAAAGTCACGACCTTGCTCAGCAGTAAATCCATTGCTATCCCAACGTGCATTATGTGCGTGTAGGGGTTCATTTTGCGGAGTAATTCCCCAAAGGTCAACACCTTGTTCTGCATAAGCACTTACGTATTTTGAAAGATATTTTGCCCAAACGCCATAGTATTCAGGTAGTAAACTACCGTTTGTCATCTCTGATGTTTCTCCAGATTTCATCCAAGAAGGTGGACTCCAAGGTGAGGCAATGATATTAAAATCTGCTCCTTTAATGCTTTTTGCTTCAAGAATCATTGGTATAAGATCGTAATTAGGTGTTATCAACTTAATTCCTATTACTTGATCATTTTCTTCGCCAGTAAAACCTTTCATATCTTCGTTTATACTAAAAGAAGAAAGGCTCGTATCTCCAGAATCAACATAAGTGTAATGTTTATTTGAATAGTCACTGCTGTTGATGTGTGTTCGTGTAAGAGAAAATCCTGCACCTGCTGTTGGACTAAAAAGGCGTGTTAATACGTCTTTACGCAGTGTTTTCGGAATCGTCGCCAAGTTCCATGCAGAAGATTCTGTAAAAGATGCCCCAAAACCAACATACTCTTGAAATTTTAGGTCAGGATTAACCTGTAAACTAACTTTTTTTATTTTTTCACTAGTTGGTGTCGGTTGGTTTTTTGTAATTAATTTCAGATTATCTCCAGATTGTGAAGTTTGATAAACAGCAACTACATAATCAGTCTTTTTAGGAGAGCAGGAGTAAATTAAACAGAGTATAGTTAGAATTTGTAAAATAGGAATAGTAGGTTTCGATAATCTAAACATTAATTGTTAATTTATAATAGTTGAAATCATGCTGTTTTCTGTAGTTAATTGGCTATAATATTTAGTAATATTCCAAGTTTTAGCCAACTACACCAAGCAATAACGAAGTTAACGTTTTTTAAACTGAGAACAAAATCATCCAGCTTTTCATTCCAAAGAATAAAGGAATCCCATAATCAAACTAAAAAAAACAACAAACCCAAAGCTACAAAAACGATTCTCACAAAAGAAGCAAAAAAAACACCCAGTCTGTCATTCATAAGAGCAATTGTTAATCAGAGTACTCTAATTATTTTATCCAGTAATTTTTTATACATTGTTTAGTGTAACCTTACTTTCTACTTATTTCTTTAGCCCAATCATCTCTATAAATTATCTTTTGGTCGTGAATTTTAAAAGTGAATTTACCATACCTAACAGACATTCCTGCGGATGCATTTACAACCCAACAATTATCAGGAATTGTAAAGAAATTTTCAGAAGTAATTACTTTTTTATCCATTTGATCGTTCACAGAAACAGATTCCTGTGGACCAACGTCCCAACCAAGATGTGTATTATAGCTAACTATTAAATCTCCAATCAATTTAAAATTCTCACTGGTTTCTATTCTTGTTTTAATACTTCCAACTTTTGTATCATTTAAATCTTTTTTAGGTGTTACTTCTATAGTTAATTTAGGCAAGTCTATAGCTGTTTTAGAAGCCAGAATTATAATAGATTCGTTTTTAATACTATTATCTTCACTATCAAAAAACTCAAAAGCAAGCTCCATGGCTTCTAATCCTTCTGGATTAATTGTTAATTGATCGCTAAAATAACCTTCTTTTGTGATGTTTTTAGAATAGATAATTTTATCACGATTTTTTACAACTACTTTTTTAATACTATTATCATTATAAAGTTCTATAGGTATCGTTGTATTGGTGTGTACTGTTTTGTTTTTTGGACTGATAATAAGTCCTTTCATATAATCTCGCATGGCAAACCAAACAGGACGTGGAGATCCATATTTGTCGTTTACATCTTTATAACCCCAAAAGCCAAACCATTCTTCGGGTTGTTCTTTATTATGGATGCTTTTTTCGCCACCTTTCCACCAACCATCAGCATAATAAAATGGGCACATTCCTACAGAACCAGCATCTATAAGATCTCTGTAATTAGAGATAAGTCCTTCGCTTTGTTCTTGTAAAGTTCGAGAACCAAAACTACCAAAGCCTCCTTTTGGTGAAACGGAATGTCCAAACTCAGTAATTATAAATGGTTTATCTAATCCGTTTAACGTATTTAAACCTTTAATATAATCTCTAAATCCCATGGTTGCAGTTTGACCTTCATTGTAGCCATAACAATTGTAAGCATAAACATCATACATGCTTTCATCCATCCAATCGCTAATCATGGCATTTGCAGAAAGTGTTACTGGTATATTTGGATGTTGCTCATGAATCATATCTATCATCATTTTCATCAAGTCTTTAAATGATGATGCAGAAACTTTATGAATGTGATCTGTTTGAGGTTCGTTAATAACTAAATATGTAATGATACAATCATACTTTGGTGCATATTTTAAGATGTTTTCAAGCTGCGTTTTGCAATGATTTATAAATTTAGGATCACTATAATCTTCTTCTGGATTCACTTCTAAACCCATAATCAATTTTAAACCAGATTCTTGTACAAGTTGCAATTGTGCTTCAGAAAATTGACTCCAAGTTCTTATCGCATTATAACCGCCTTTTTTTATATTTTCAAGATCAAATTTCATTAACTCTAAATGATCTTTTTTTTCATCTTCATAAGGATGCTGTCCTGGACGTGCACCTATTTCGTAACCAATTGCTTTAATAAAAAACTTTTCTCCATTAAGATAATACCAATTATCTTTAAGTTCAATTGTTGTTGCTGATGATTCTTTAATTATTGTAGTTTCCGGTTGAGAACATCCTATAATCAGTAGAAAAAGAGAGAGAATGGATGCTAAAGCTAAATTTGGTTTCATTTTTTTTGTTTTTTTTGTTGTTGTTTACAACTTTATATATCTAGTGAGTTTTAGCCCACTACACCAAGCAATAACGAAGTTAACGTTTTTTAAACTGAGAGCAAAACAAAATCACTACCTAAACCCCAAGTAAAGAAGCATCATTGCAATCAAAGATGACATTGCAAAAGAGAAATAATTAAAGCCAACCACCCCAGCTTGTTATTCCGAAGAATGAAGGAATCTCATAATCAAACTCTCATTTTTGTACTAACTAAATAAAAGTGTTTACATAGTGTAATAGAAGCTTAAAACACCAATTAATAGAATTATGATGCAAGAATAATTATGCATAAACTTAACGAAGAAAAAAAGTTTGTTTTTAAACTTAGTTATTTGTTATGTTTTCGTACTTTATTTTCCGTTCTGTTTGTATTGTTGGTAATGACATACTCTTTTACCATTATTGGTTGTATGTAGTTTGTGGTGTATTGCAAATGTGTATGGCTTTAAGCGTTGGCATATTCATAAAAGGTTTTCCATATCTTCTCATCTACTTTTTTTATTTCGCCTAATGCTCCATTTATATTATTCTCATTATTTAAAATATTATCTATTCTATTTTTCAAATCTTCAATTGATAATTCACGAAGTAAACTTTGTGCGTAATCTATATTGAGTTTACCAAGTGTGTTTAAACCAGATGGTAATTTTCTAAATCCAATATTTTTGTAGGATTCGATCAATAGTGGTTTAAAGTCAATTAGTAAATTTTGAGCTAATTCTTTATCTATCTTTCCGAAACGATAAAGAGCATCACATAATTGAGGAAATTGTATTGAAATCTTTTTTGTAGGAATATCAGAATAGTACATACACATAAAACCAATAGCAAATTACCTAAAGCTCTTAAGTGTAGTTATGCCAATACAAGCAAAAGTTGCATCATAATAAACAATTTCACTATAAATCAAACAATTAACCAAGTGATGTTTCCTTAAAAAACACATCACCAAAACAAAAAAACCTCATCAATTAAGATGAGGTTTTACAATATAGGATAATAATATTCTTTTTACTTAGGATCTAAAGCAACATCAATTCTAGCAACAACATCCTCTAAGTGATAACGAGTAGTGGTGTCAGAAGTTCTTGAAGCAGCAGCTTTTACATCTCTTCTTAATCTGTTTAATTCTCCTCTTGCAAAAGATTTAATATCAGACTGACCAACATTTACAGTTGCAGAACCATAACGACCTGTTTGGTTCATTACTTTGTTTAATAAATAATCTAAACGCTCAATATGCGCTTTTTGTAAATTTCTTCTGTAAGTATCAATACTTTTTCTAGAGTAGATTTCCGACCAAACACCTTTTCTTAATTCAGAGAACATAGAAACTAAAGTATATGCTTTTGAACCATTTAAAGTTTCGTTTTCAATCATTCTAGCCATTCTATCTGTACTTAAAATACTATTTAAAGTTCTTGCTTGAAGCGATCTTATATCTTCAATGGCGCCACTAGATTGTACTTTAGAGAAAATGTCTTTATCTAACATCCAAGTTGGTGTTTTAAACAATTGGGTAATTACAAATTGTAAAGACTCTTTTTGACGTTTTTTATCTACATGCGTATAAACTGCGCCTTCTTGATCTGTTGTTTTGTAGTTTTCGTAAATACCACCAACATTAGAAGAAACATGCCCCATATATCTTGCAAACTGACTAGCAATTTGTCCATACATTGTTGCTAAATCGTCATAAGTTTTACCTTTTTCTGATGTCCATTTCTCTAAGTTTGGTAAAATTCTCTGTAAGTTTTTAATTCCGTAAGTACTAGCTTTAACAGCATCGTCACCTAAATCTTCTGTTTGAGAGCTAGGATCTACAACAGCACCTTGTTGACGACCAAAACGATAAATAGGATCGCCAGCTTTAGCTAATATCCAAGCATCTAAGGTTTCTTTTTCTTCTTCGGCAGTCTTATCTAAAATAGGTCTGTATCCCCAAGAAATTGCATATTTATCATATAAACCAATGTTTGGCATTAAAGCAACACCTTTATCTTCTGGTTGTGCAACATAATTAAAACGTGCATAATCCATAATAGAAGGTGCAGTTCCGTATTTTTTAGTAAAACTAGCAGAACGTAAAGAATCTACAGGAATTGCAGAAGAACTTCCCATATTATGAGGCAATCCTAAAGTATGACCTAACTCATGAGAAGATACAAACTTAATTAACTCACCCATAGTTTCTGTTTTAAAATTGTTTCCTCTGGCATCAGGATTAATTGCTGCAGTTTGGATAAAAAACCAGTTGTGTAATAAAGACATTACATTATGATACCAGTTAATATCCGATTCTAAAATTTCTCCAGAACGTGGATCACTAACATGAGGACCATTTGCATTTGGTATTGGAGAAGCTAAATAACGAATAACAGAATAACGTACATCTTCTGGGCTATAATCTGGATCCTCTTCTTTAGTTGGTGCTCTTTTTGCAATAATTGCATTTTTAAAACCAGCCGCTTCAAAAGCAACTTGCCAATCATTTACACCTTGTATAATATAAGGAACCCACTCTTCTGGTGTAGCTCTATCTACATAGTATACAATTTGTTCTTTAGGTTCAACCAATTGGCCGCTTTTAAATTTAGCAATGTCTTCGTCTTTTACTTCTAAACGATATCTATCTAAAAAGGCAACTCTTTTACTCTTTTGTACATCTAAACCGTAATCTGTTTGTCTGCTTGTAAACCAACCAACTCTTTCATCAAAATAACGACGTTTCATTGGTACTTTAGGTAATAAAACCATTGAGTTACTCATTTCTATTGTAATAGAGCCTAAATCGCTATTAGACGGAGCCTTGTTTGCGAAATAAGTTTTTACATGTCTTATTTCTATGTTTTTAGGGTAACTACTAATTCTATCGATATAAGAACGGCTATTATCCATTCTAGTTGCTTGGTACGCTTTTCTATAAAAGTTTGGAAATCCAAAAGGTTTTACATCAGTATTAAATAAAGCTGTTGCATCTATTACAGTTGCAGTAGAATCTTTACTAAACGCTTTTATTGGAAACGAAAACAAAATAGGTTCTAAGTTAGAATTTACTACAGCTTCATGAACTGGTAAAATAGTATCTGCAACTACATCATGAGAAACAATACGTAATAATATTTGCTTATTATTCTTTTCCCAACGTAGTACTTGTTCGTTTGTTTTTCCTCCACCAAAACCAATTCCGCTTGCGGTTTTAGCAATTCTTGTTACCATTAACATCTCTCTTTTTAAAAGAGAATCTGGAATTTCGAATAAATAAGTGCCTTCGTCTTGATGAACTTTAAATAAACCTTCATCTGTAGTAAAATCTTTCGTTACGACTTTTCCGTAAGGTTGAATGTCACCTTTTTTAGGCTTAGCTGCTGGTTTAGTCGTTTTTTTTGTCTCTGGTTTTTTCTTTTTCCAGAATTGTGCATTAGCTTTTGTAGAAAAGCCAAAAACAAAGGCTACTAAAAATAGCTGTAAGAGTATTTTTTTTTTGGTCATAAAATGTTTGATTTGAATTTTTCCGAAATTACATATTCTATAAAAGAAGAACTCTTAAATTTATGTTAAAGAGAACAATGTATGTGTGTTAAAATGAAGTATTTTAAGATACTATGAAAAACCCTTTAAGTTTAGGGCTTAAAGGGCTGTTTTTAGATTTATTTTTTTTTGTTTGATTTCAAATTTTATTAAACGACCTTAAAAAGAGAATTAAATATGGTTTTTTTAGGCTGCTAACCTTTTATGTTTGAAAGAATGAAATAAAAAAAAACTCCGATTAAATTTTAATCGGAGGTTTTTAAATTATATGTTTTTAACTTTAGTCTTTTAAGTTGGCTTCAACCCTGTATCCATTTTTGCTTTGAAACCAATCTATTTTTCTTGTACCACCAGAAGTTGCCCAAGTAGCAAAGTAGTTATATGCATCTGTAATAAGTACTTTTTCTTTTGGTGCTCTATATTCTCCTGTTATATTAATAGCCCAAGGTAAACCTGTAGGAGATTTAAAATCACCATCACTATCTTTTACATCTCCAGATGTTTCTATAGTTGTCGTTGTTGGGTAATAAGTAGTTGCTTTCGTTGGTAAATGTACTTCTTTAAGTCTGTCTTTGTTTACGATTAAAAAAGGATTAAAAGGAGCAGTACCTAAAGCTGCTGTTGTTATAGGAGTTTCGAATACAATTGATATTGTATTGCTTATACCTACATTAATGTGCGAGTTATCAAAGAATATAATTACTGCATTTTGTTGAGATTGCTCTGTTCCGTTTGCGTTATTTTGAATAAATCCTTCTGTTAAATTTTGTCCTGTAACATTTGATATTGCAGATGGTGAAACACCTTCTAACTCTAATCCAAACCCATTTGTATAACTTGCTCCGATAGATTCTAGAGTGTAATTATAATCTAACTGAGTTACATTGTTTTCTGCATCTAATATAGTTTGAATGTTGTAGCTAATCACTAAATCATTAAAATCATAATCACCAGAATAAGGCCATAAATCTTCAAAAGCCAAAGTAGCGTTTGTTAATTCTGTTGGATAATACATTTTATTATTAACACTTGTACAATCACCAGCAACAGTTTCTGTAATTACAATATTATCAATAAAATTACCAACACTTCCACCACCAATAGCTTCAAATATAAAATAAGTATCTTGTTGGTCAGCAGGTACAGTATACGTTCCTGAATATTGTACCCAAGCAGATGTACCTGTTTCCATGGTAGCTTCTATAGTTGCAGTTGCTAAGTTTTCTCCAATTCTTACTACAGCTTTATCTACTTTAGATCTTCCTCGATGCCAAACAGACCAGCTTATTTCTGCGCCAGGACTTGTGCAAATACGTTGATATAATGCCGAGCTTTGATTTGCATTTAGTTCTGCAAAATAAGTTCCGTTTTGTGCTGGTACACCATTAAATCCAGATTTCCACAATTCAATTTTATTATCTGTTGCTGTTGTAGACCAACCTTCAACATTCGTCTCATTAGTTATAATAAATGTAGTTGGAAGTGTAGGACCGTTTTCAAAATCACTGTTTAAAAAGAAATTATCTGTACAAATAGAACAACTATCTGTGTTTGTTTTAGATGCACTTTTATCAGAATTTGTAGTCTTACTTGCAGACTTAAAATTAATTTGATTATTTAAAATGGTAATAATTTCTGATGTATACTCGAGTCCGTCTTTTCTTAAAAGATACACTTTATCGTAAACGCTCGATAAACTAAAAGATTGATTAAGTTCACCATTAAAAGGTTTACCAGAGTACAATAAATTATTTAAAGCTTCAGAAATATTTTCTTCTTCACTACTTGAGTTTTCTGAATATGCAAAAATTTCGTATTTTACAAAAGGAGTAGCATCTGAAATAGATAATGTTACCGATCTTTCTGTTTCAAAGTTAAAATTATCTGGAATTAATAAGTTTTCTAAAACATCTATAGGAGTCTCTGTAGTGTCTTCTGTTTCTGGGTTTTGAATGTCATCTGCATTTGGCACACAAGAGCTAAAAATAAGCAAGAAAGAAAATACAAGATAAAAGTTAAATGTTTTCATTATATAAAGGTATTATTGTTTTTTTATATTATATGGCAAAGATATACATATAGAGATATTATTTTTTAAAATAAAGATTATTCCAGTCTTTGTTGCATTAAAATGCACACAAGTGTCGATGAATGGGTTTTTATGAACTTATAAAAGAAACATGAAATAGTTTAGAATATATAAAAAAAAGGGCTGTCTTTTCAGACAGCCCTTTGTAAATGGTTATTTGATAACGTTTTTTAAAGTTTAAAAGCTTCTTTTATTTTTTCTACAAAATCTAGTTTTTCCCAAGTAAAAGTTTCTACTTCTTCAGAAACTGTTTCTCCCATAGGATTTGTAAATGTTACTGTTTTTACTTCTGGAGTTCTACCCATATGCCCATATGCAGCAGTTTCTGAGTAAATAGGTGTTCTTAATTTTAAACGTTTTTCAATAAAATAAGGACGCATATCAAAAATAGATTCTACTATTTTACTAATTTCCCCATCTGTCAAATCAACATTAGAAGTTCCATAAGTTTCAACATTTATACTTGTTGGTTTAGCAACGCCAATTGCGTAAGAAACTTGTACTAAAACTTCTTTACAAAGTCCGGCAGCAACTAAGTTTTTAGCAATATGTCTTGTTGCGTAAGCTCCAGATCTATCCACTTTAGAAGGATCTTTTCCAGAAAAAGCTCCACCACCATGAGCTCCTTTTCCACCATAAGTATCCACAATAATTTTTCTACCTGTTAAACCTGTGTCTCCATGAGGTCCTCCAATAACAAAAACTCCTGTTGGATTAATATGATATGTAATGTCATTTGTAAATAATTTCTGAATATGAACTGGTAATTTTGCTACAACTCTAGGAATTAAAATTTCTACAATGTCTTTTTTGATTTTTGCTAACATTACATCATCAGATGCGTCAAAATCATCATGTTGTGTAGAAATAACAATGGCATCAATTCTTTGAGGTACATTGTCATCAGAATATTCAATAGTTACTTGAGATTTTGCATCTGGACGCAAATAAGTAATCTCTTTATTTTCTCTTCTTAAAGCTGCCAATTCAATTAACAATCTATGAGATAATTCTAATGCTAAAGGCATGTAGTTTTCTGTTTCATCTGTAGCGTAACCAAACATCATTCCTTGGTCTCCTGCTCCTTGATCTTCTGGTTTTGCTCTATCAACTCCTTGGTTAATGTCTGGAGATTGTTCGTGAATTGCAGATAAAACTCCACAAGAATTTCCATCGAACATATATTCTCCTTTTGTGTAACCAATTTTGTTAATTACATCTCTAGCAATTTTTTGTACATCTAAATAAGTTTTAGATTTTACTTCTCCAGCTAAAACAACTTGTCCTGTTGTAACTAAAGTTTCACAAGCAACTTTACTTGTTTTATCAAAAGCTAAAAAGTTATCTATTAAAGCGTCAGAAATTTGATCTGCAACCTTGTCTGGATGTCCTTCAGAAACACTTTCTGAGGTAAATAAATATGACATAATAATCTTCTTTTATGATTAATGAAAAATGAAAAGAGATTGCTTGGTCGCTGAAAGGAGTATATAATTACTGCTTTAGCATTTTTTGTTTCGGCTGATAAAAATCAGCGTCAGAGGTTGCAATCAGTTCAAATTTTTCCTCTAAAATTCTGTGCAAAGTTACACTATAAATCTAAATAACATAATTTTTAATAATAATATTTTTTTATGGTATCATTAATAAAACTAAGCTCGTTATTAAATATTTATTTAATCATTAAAAACTTTATGTTTTTAATGAGATATTGTTATCTGTTTTAAAATAAATCCAATTTTATTTGGATATTAAATTTTTCTGAACATATATTTGCACTCACAAAGTTCAATAACTTATTGAAATGTTATCAAGAAAGGTGAAGGGATTAGACCCGTTGAAGCCTTAGCAACCCTTTTCGTGAGGAAAAGAAGGTGCTAAATTCTACTTAATTTCAGATTCATTTATCAGAAATTGGATAGATAACCCAAAAACAAGTATACCTACGTGTATTTGTAAAACTTCTTAATAACATTTTTCTAGTAAGTACATCAAAAATTTTGATGCATTCAACTTTTGTTTTAATTCTAAAATGATTCACAATATGCAATATTGTGTTTCTTTTAAAAATGTCATTCTCGTGAAAACGAGAACCAATATTAACTCAAAAAAATTAGAAAAATGAGTACGCACAAATTAGCAACAAACGCATTACATGCAGGGCATGACGTAACACAAAATGGAGGGACAAGAGCAGTTCCTATTTATCAAACTTCTTCGTATGTTTTTAATAATTCAGAACATGCAGCAAATCTTTTTTCATTAAAAGAATTAGGTTTTATTTATACACGTTTAAACAATCCTACAAATCAAATTTTACAAGATCGTTTGGCGGCTGTAGAAGGAGGAATTGGAGCTGTAGTTTTTGCTTCTGGAACAGCAGCAATTTCAACAGGATTATTAACTTTACTAAAAGCTGGAGATCATATAGTAGCTTCTAGTAGTTTATATGGTGGAACGTATAATTTATTAAGTGTTACTTTGCCAAGGTTTGGTATTACTACTACGTTTGTAGATGCTTCTAATCCAGATAATTTTGCAGAAGCTGTACAAGACAACACAAGAGCATTTTTTGTAGAATCTTTAGGAAATCCGAAGTTAGATGTATTAGATTTAGAAGCAATTGCTGTACATTCTAAAGCAGCAGAAGTGCCTTTTATTGTAGATAATACTGTAGCAACACCTGCGTTATTAAATCCTATTAAACATGGAGCAAATATTGTAATTCATTCTTTAACAAAATATATAGGAGGTCAAGGAACTTCTTTAGGAGGAGCAATTGTAGATGCTGGAACGTTTAACTGGGCAAATGGTAAATTTCCAGAATTTACAGAGCCTTCAGCAGGTTATCATGGATTAAAATATCATGAAGCTTTAGGTGCAGCATCATATACTTTTAAATTAATTTTAGAAGGATTACGTGATTTTGGTGGCGCTTTAAGTCCTACAAATGCATTTAATATTATTCAAGGTTTAGAAACTTTACCAGTTAGAATTCAGCAACATTCTAAAAATGCTTTAGAATTAGCAAAATGGTTAGAAGAGCAAGAAGAAGTTGCTTGGGTAAATTATCCTGGTTTAGAAAGTAGTAAGTATAAAGATTTAGCTGATAAATATTTACCTAATGGACAAAGTGGAATTGTTACTTTTGGTCCAAAAGGAGGGTTTGAAGCAGCAAAAACAATAGCAGATAAAACAAAAGTATTTTCTTTATTAGCTAATATTGGAGATACAAAATCGTTAATTATTCATCCTTCTAGCACAACGCATCAACAATTAGATGAAAAAGAACAAGAAAGTGCTGGTGTTAGTCAAGATTTAATTAGATTGTCTGTTGGTATTGAAAATATTGAAGATCTAAAAGCAGATCTAAAAGCAGCTTTTTCAGAATTATAAATAAATGTCTCCTTGAGCGCAGTCGAAAGTTTTAAATAGCTTTTCGTAAATAAAGAGTTCTCGACTGCGCTCGAACAGACAAAAAATAAATGTCAAAATTGAAAGATTTATTACAACATATTAAAATTAATAATTTCACAACAGAAGTTGGTGCTTTAATTTCTGAACTGAATTTGAGTTATCAAGAATTCGGACAAAAATTAGGTTCAGCTCCTGTAGTGTTAATTAATCATGCTTTAACGGGTAACTCAAACGTTGCAGGTAAAAACGGTTGGTGGCAAGATATTGTTGGAGAAAATAAAGCAATAAATACAGATGTTTATACAATCTTATCTTTTAATATTCCTGGTAATGGTTTTGATGAATTTTTAATTGATAATTATAAAGATTTTATTGCCAGAGATGTAGCAAGAATATTTTTAGAAGGCTTGTCAATTTTAAATATTGATAAAATATTTGCTTTAATAGGAGGTTCTTTAGGTGGAGGAATTGCTTGGGAAATGATGGTTTTAAACAATAAATTAACCCAACATTTCTTACCAATTGCAACCGATTGGAAATCTACAGATTGGTTAATTGCAAATTGTCAGATTCAAGAACAATTTTTAGTAAACTCTAGCAATCCTGTTCATGATGCACGTATGCATGCCATGTTATGTTATAGAACTCCAGAGTCTTTTAAAGAACGTTTTCATCGATCAAAAAAAGAAGATTCAGACATTTTTGACGTAGAAAGTTGGTTGTTGCATCATGGAAAATCATTGCAAGAACGTTATCAATTGTCTTCATATAAATTAATGAATCAATTATTAAAAACAATTGATGTAACTATTGGAGGAGAAAAATCTGATGAAATTTTAGATAAAATTGATGCCAATATTCATATTATAGGTGTTGATTCTGATTTGTTTTTTACAGCAGAAGAAAATAGAGAAACACATAAAAAGTTAGCATTAACAAAAGATAATGTTACATATAATGAAATAAATTCGGTTCATGGTCATGATGCATTTTTAATGGAATATGATCAACTACAAAAAATTATAGAACCTATTTTTAATAAAGATTATAGAGAAAAGAAGATGAAAGTTTTAAAGTTTGGAGGAAAATCTTTAGCCAACGGAAAAGGCTTAAAAAATGCTATAGAGATTATAGTCAATAAATATAAATCCGGAGAAAAAATTACGATAGTTGCTTCTGCAAGAGGAAATTCTACGAACGAATTAGAGTCTATTTTGCAAAATGCTGCAGCAAAAACTGCTTATAAATCGAAGTTTGAAGAATTTAAGACATATCAATTAGAGCCAAATAGTGAGGTTGATTTTTCTGAAGAATTTTCAAAATTAGAAACCATTTTTGAAGGGGTTTCTTTGTTAGGAGATTTTAGTCAGAAAATTAAAGATGAAGTTTTAGCACAAGGAGAATTATTATCAGTAAAATTAGTAGCAAGTTTATTGGAAAAAGAAAATATTTCTGCCAATTCTGTAGATGCTAGAACTTTAATAATTACGGATGAAAATTTCGGAAATGCGCAACCTATTACTGCGCTTTCTAAAGAGAATGTTATTTCTTATTTTAAGAATAGTAATGCCATTAATGTTGTTGCTGGTTTTATTGCATCTAATAAAAAAGGAGAAACAACTACTTTGGGTAGAAATGGAAGTAATTATACAGCAGCTTTATTAGCAAATTATTTAGATGCAGATGAATTGCAAAACTATACACATGTAAGTGGAATTTATACTGCAAATCCAGATTTAGTTGCAGATGCCAAAAAGATTGAACAATTATCTTATTCAGAAGCTAATGAATTGGCAAATTTTGGTGCAACTATTTTACATGCAAAAACCATAATTCCGTTATTAGAAAAAAATATCAACTTAAGAATTTTAAATACGTTTAATAAAGAAGATAAAGGAACTTTAATCACTTCAGAATCTTCAACAAAAGGAATTAAATCAATTTCTACAATTGATGATGTTGCTTTATTAAATTTTGAAGGAAGAGGTTTATTAGGGAAAGTAGGAGTTGATGCTCGTATTTTTAAAGCTTTAAGTGATAGAAATATAAGTGTAAGTATCATTGCGCAAGGTTCATCAGAAAGAGGAATAGGATTAATTATTGATGCTCATAATTCTGAAGAAGCAGTTGCTGCATTAGAAAAAGAGTTTGAAAACGATTTTTATTCTCAAGATGTAAATCAGATTTCTGTTGTAAAAAATGTTTCAGTAATTTCTATTATCGGTCAAGATTTAAGCGAATTCCATTTACCTTATAATGCATTGATAAAAAATCAAATTGTTCCTGTTTTATTTAACAATACTGTTACTGGTAAAAACGTCAGTTTGGTGGTTAAAAGAAATGAATTGTATAAAGCAGTAAATGTAATTCATGGTCAGGTTTTTGGAGTAACTAAGAAAATAAACATTGCCATTTTTGGTAAAGGTTTAGTGGGAGGAACTTTAATTGATCAAATTATAGAAAACACACAATCTGTTTTAGAAAGAAGAAAATTACAATTGAATGTTTTTGCAGTTGCAAACTCTAAAAAAGTACTGTTAAAAAAAGACGGAGTTTCCAAAAATTGGAAAGAAAATCTTTTAGAAAAAGGTGAAGAAAATGTAAATGTTAATGATATCATTGACTTTGCAAAAGAGCATCATTTCGAAAATTTAATTGCAGTAGATAATACAGCTAGTGTAAATTTTGTGGCAAATTATATTCCTTTTATAGAAGCTGGTTTCGATTTAGTTTCTTGTAATAAAATAGCCAATACTTTATCTTTCGATTTTTACAAAGAAGTAAGATCAAAATTAAAAGAATATAAAAAGCAATATCTGTATGAAACTAATGTTGGTGCAGGTTTACCTTTAATTGATACCATTCGTTTACTACATGAGTCTGGAGAGAATATCACTAAAATTAGAGGTGTTTTTTCGGGGAGTTTAAGTTATCTTTTTAATACTTTTTCTGCAGAAAATGTTTCTTTTTCAGAAACATTACAAGAAGCAATAGATAAAGGATTTACAGAACCAGATCCAAGAGAAGATTTAGGAGGAAATGATGTTGCTAGAAAATTATTAATTTTAGCAAGAGAGTTAGAATTAGAAAACGAATTTGATGAGGTTGAAATTAAAAATTTAATTCCAGAAAATTTAAGAGAAGGTTCTGCTGCCGATTTTTTAAGTAATTTAGAACTTTTAAATGAAGAATATCAAATAATAAAAGATAATCAAGAACCAAATCACGTTTTACGTTATATTGGTGAATTAAGTGGAGATTTGTCTAAAAATAAAGGGAAATTAGAAGTGAAATTAGTTTCTACAGATAAAAGTACACCTTTAGGTTCTTTAAAAGGTTCTGATGCAATTTTTGAAATTTATACAGAATCTTATGGAGAACAACCCATTGTAATTCAAGGAGCAGGAGCAGGAGCAAGTGTAACTGCAAGAGGAGTTTTTGGAGATATATTAAGATTAGCAAAACATAATAATTAAAAAAAATAGTAAGTAGTTTTTAGTTGATTATATTTCAGTCAAATAAGAACAACTAAAAACCAACCACTAACCACTATTTAAATGAGTAAACATTTCGAAACAAAAGCCATTAGAAGTCAAACTGAAAGGAGTCAGTTTTCAGAACATTCTACACCATTATATTTAACATCAAGTTTTGTTTTTGATGATGCAGAAGACATGCGTTCATCCTTCGCAGAAGAAAAAGAACGTAACTTGTATAGTAGATTTACAAACCCAAATACAACAGAATTTGTAGATAAAATTGTAGACATGGAAGGAGCAGAAGCAGGTTATGCTTTTGCAACAGGAATGGCAGCAATTTTTTCCTCTTTTGCAGCTTTATTAAGTGCAGGAGATCACATTGTTTCTTGTAGATCTGTCTTTGGTTCTACACATGGTATGTTTACTAATTACTTACCAAAATGGAATATAGAAACATCATATTTTAAAGTTGATGAAGTAGATTTAGTAGAAAGTTTAATTAAAGAAAATACAAAAGTTCTTTATATTGAAACACCTACAAATCCTGCAGTAGATATTTTAGATTTAGATAGAATTGGTAAGATTGCAAAAAAGCATAATCTAATTTTTATAGTTGATAATTGCTTTGCAACACCTTATATACAACAGCCAATTAAATTTGGAGCAGATTTAGTAATTCATTCTGCAACAAAATTAATTGACGGACAAGGTCGTGTTTTAGGTGGAGTTACTGTTGGTAGAAAAGATTTGTTAAGAGAAATTTATCTTTTTGCAAGAAATACTGGTCCAGCAATGTCGCCATTTAATGCTTGGGTTTTATCTAAAAGTTTAGAAACTTTATCTATAAGAGTAGAAAAACATTGCGAAAATGCATTAAAAGTTGCTCAGTTTTTAGAAGAAAATGAAAATGTAGAATTCGTGAAATATCCATTTTTACAATCGCATCCACAATATGAAGTCGCAAAAAATCAAATGAAATTAGGTGGAAACATTGTTGCTTTCGAAATTAAAGGAGGAATTGAAGCTGGTAGAAAATTTTTAGACAAAATTAAAATGTGTTCATTATCTGCAAATTTAGGAGATACAAGAACTATTGTTACACATCCTTCATCTACAACACATGGTAGATTGTCTGAAGAAGATAGATTAGAAGTGGGTATTACAAATGGTTTGGTCCGTGTTTCTGTAGGATTAGAGCATGCAGATGATGTAATCTCAGATTTAAAACAAGCATTAGGAAATTAATAAGGATTAAATGTATTTTTGTCCATAATAGAATTTTAAATAAAAATGAATTCTGTTTCTTAATTTATAATTATTTTTAATTCATCATTTTTTAAACAATTTCAAAGTATCTTATGAAGTTATTTTTCAATTTTTTTACGGTTTTAGTTCTTTTATTTTCATTCTTTAGTTGTTCTAAGGATTCAAGTACAGTAGAAGAGTCTGGCAGTTTGTCATTATCTACATTAACAGTTTTTTCTGCAGATGGAGAATCGAAATCAATTAGAGTAACATCTAATTTAAATTGGACAGCAAATGTTGATGAAAATTGGATTTCTATTACTCCTTCGGGTGGAGCAAATAGTGAATCAATACTTGTTTCCGTTGATGAAAACACAACAAATAGTGATCGTTCTGGAGAATTAACTGTTAGTGGAGGAAGTCTTTCTAGAGTGATAACTATAGAACAATCAGCAAATGGAGATAATCAATCTTCAAGTGGTTTAGATTCCAATAAATCACCTTCAGAAAATTTTGATTTATCAACCTGGAATTTAAGCATTCCTGTAAATAAAGGTGATGGAACCGCAACGACAATTACTGTATCACAATTAAATAATAAGTACGAAAATGATGCTTATTTCTATACAGCAGATGATGGAGGTATGGTTTTTAAATGTCCTGTTGATGGTTATAAAACATCTACAGGTACTAGTTATACAAGAGTAGAATTGCGTGAAATGCTAAGAGGTACAAATACTAGTATTAGTACACAAGGTGTAAATAAGAATAATTGGGTTTTTGGTACTGCTCCGCAAGCAGATATAAATGCTGCAGCTGCTTTTGATGGAGAAATGTCTGCTACTCTTTCTGTAAATCACGTAACTACTACAGGAGATTCTAGTCAAAAAGGACGTGTAATTGTAGGTCAAATTCACGCAAATGATGATGAACCTATTCGTCTTTATTATAGAAAATTAGCCAATAATACTTTAGGATCTATTTATTTTGCTCACGAACCAACAGATGGAAATGGAAGTGAACAATGGCATGACATGATTGGTTCTAGAAGTAGTAGTGCTTCTAATCCAATAGATGGAATTGCGTTGGATGAGAAATTTAGCTATACCATTAATGTTGTTGGAGATGCTTTAACGGTTACAATTATTAGAGAAGGTAAAGATGATGTTGTTAAAACTGTTGATATGAAAAATAGTGGCTTTAATGTAAGCGGACAATATATGTATTTTAAAGCAGGTGTTTATAATCAAAATAATTCTGGAGATGCAGATGATTATGTACAAGCTACTTTTTACGCTTTAGAAAAAACACATACAACAAACTAAGAGGCTTTTATTAATTTTTTAGTTATTAGAATTTAGATTTAAAGTTATCCTACTATTTTAGTATGGTAATTGCATTAAATTATGTAATTTTGTTTTATGCTTTCAAAGAAAACAAAATACGGAATAAAGGCACTTACTTATTTAGCAAGACAGGAAAACAAAACTCCTGTATCTATTGCTACAATATCTAAGAGTGAAAGCATTTCTTTAAAATTTTTAGAAAGCATTCTGTTAACACTTCGTAAAAACGGATTATTAGGTTCTAAAAAAGGCAAAGGAGGTGGTTATTACCTTTTAAAAGAGCCTAGCGAAATTCAGATGACAGTTGTAATGCGTATTTTAGAAGGGCCAATTGCTATGGTTCCTTGCGTAAGTTTAAATTTCTATGAAAAGTGCGATGATTGTCCTGATGAAAATATCTGTGCTGTAAACAAATTAATGATGCAATTTAGAGATAGTTCATTACAAATTTTTAGAAATACTACTTTGGCAGATTTAACATTTAAGAAAGCTTAAAGTGTTATTTTTTTAAATAAATTGAACTAATTCTGATGAAAAAAAACGTTGTATTCTTTTTAATTTTTCTGATTTCCTTCGCTGTTTTTAGTCAAGAAGAAAATGAATCAAAAACGAAACTTACAAACTTTTTATCAAAATCTTATTATAGCATCAATTTAGGAGGGATTTTTTATCCGTTTTCAAACGATAACTTAATTGATGGATATAAAACCGAAACTTTTAGTAGAAATTGGTTTTCTGGTAGATTGTTATTAGGACATAAATTAACTGGGGATTTAGCAGTTCAATTTGGTACAATGAGACCAGCATCTTGGTTTAAATATGATAACGTAAACAATATTGGTTATGATAGAAGTGTTTGGATTAATGCTTGGTCATTATCACTTAAAAAAGATTTTAAACTCCATAGTAATACTACTTTCTATGCTGAAGCAGGAATTGCAAATTTAACAAGATTTGGTTTTTCAATAAATGATAAAGAAATTTATAAAGACGCACATTACGCAAGTTTATTGTATGGTTTTGGTGTGCAGCATAAGTTAAATGATAAATGGAGATTGTCTTTAAACGGAACTTTTTTACCGAAATCAACAAAGCAAAATCAACCTTCAATATCTCAAGTTTCTTTAGGTTTTGAGTATCATTTACAGCAGCTTCAGGGTAAAAAGGCGCTCCAATTTGCAAATAATGATTATTTTTTTCCAAAAAATATTTTTCAAGTAAGTTACGGCACAAGTGCTATTGGTTTTGGTGTAAATCGTTTTTTTGGGATGAGCTTAAAAGTAGGTAATTTCGAAAGTTTTGGAATTCCTATTTTTTGGGTTGGAGAAGTAAAAGCAAAACATGCTTTTTCTCTAACTTATCAAAGATTAATTTTTAGAACAGAAAAGATTTTTTCTTTAGATTGGGGAACAAGTATAACTGCATTTCAATCTGAATTAACCAACGAAAATGTGTTTGCTTTTTCAATATTTCCTGTTTTACGTTTTTATTTATTAAGAAAAAAAGGATTTGATTTTTATACAAACTATTCTATAATTGGCCCAACCTATTTAACGAAAAGTAATATTGATGGTTTGGATTCTGGACCAAAAATTACGTATCAAGACACTATGGGTTTTGGTTTTTTCTTCGGAAAAAAAAGAGCGTATAACTTTGAATTACGAATCATGCATTATTCAAATGGAAATATTTTTACAAAAAATGATGGTGTTGCAGTTCCTCTTCAATTTACTTTAGGTAAAACGTTTTAAGTCTTTTAAAACGTCTATTTTTTCTATCTTTTTTGATGTTGTAATATTTATATCGCTAAATCCTTTTAGTGGTTCTATATTCTTAAATAAATAGTCTTTTTTTTATTAATCTATTAAATCTATAGGGTTTTAGTAATTTTTAAGAATCTTCTATGACTTTTTGCTTATAAATAATGTATGTTTGCATACCCTATTAATTGAATAGGGTAATTAAAAGACTTAATTATTATGATTGCAGATCAAATGATTTTTAGTAAAAAAATAGAAAGTCAGAGTTTTGAAGAGGATAAAACTTCAGAAAAACCAGTAAGAAGTATTGCAAAAGCATTAAGCTGGAGAATAGTTGGAACACTAGATACATTAGTGGTTTCATATATTTTAACAGGTAAAATTGCATTAGCAGCATCAATAGCATCAGTAGATTTTATAACAAAACTAATTTTATATTTCTTTCACGAGAGAATATGGAATAAAATAAAATGGGGAAAATAATGAGCCTAGATTTAGATAAAATAAACAAAGACCTTAAAGGTAAAAGTCCGGCAGAAATTATAGCTTGGGCTATTTCTTTTGCAAAAAAACCGGTAATTACAACCAACTTTAGACCATATGAAGTTGCAATTTTAAAAGCAGTTACAGATGTTCAAAGAGACATTAAAGTAATTTGGTGTGATACGGGTTACAATACTGTACAAACGTATAAACATGCAGAAGAAATTATAGAAAAATTGAATTTAAACATTCACTTGTATACACCAAAGCAAACTGCTGCTCATAGAAATGTAGTTTTAGGAGTTCCGTCAATAGAAGATCCTAAACATGTTCTTTTTACAGAACAAGTAAAGTTAGAGCCATTTACAAGAGCAATGAAAGAACATCAGCCAGATGTTTGGTTTACAAATTTAAGAAAAGGACAAACTGCTTTTAGAAATAGCATAGACGTTGTTTCTGTAAGTAAAGACGGAATTATAAAAGTTAGTCCTTTTTACAACAGTACAGATGAACAATTAGATGCTTATTTAGAAGAAAAGAATTTACCAAACGAATTCACTTATTTCGATCCTACAAAAGTAGAAAGTAACAGAGAATGTGGTTTACACATCTAAAACAGAATTATGAGTAATAAAATAATACAAGTAGATGCTTTAGAAAGCGAAGCAATTTATATTTTTAGAGAAGTGGTAGCTCAGTTTGAAAAACCTGTGTTATTATTTTCTGGAGGAAAAGACAGTATAACATTAGTGCGTTTAGCACAAAAAGCATTCTATCCTGCAAAAATTCCTTTCCCATTAATGCATATTGATACAGGTCATAATTTTCCTGAAACCATAGAGTTTAGAGATCGTTTAGCAAAAGAATTAGGTGTTGAGTTAATTGTAAGAAATGTACAAGACAATATTGACTCTGGTAGAGTAAAAGAAGAAACTGGTAGATATGCAAGTAGAAATATGTTGCAAACAGAAACTTTATTAGACGCAATTGAAGAGTTTGGTTTTGATGCATGTATTGGAGGTGCAAGACGTGATGAAGAAAAAGCAAGAGCTAAAGAAAGAATCTTTTCTGTAAGAGATGATTTTGGTCAGTGGGATGAAAAAAACCAACGTCCAGAAGTATTCGATATGTTAAACGGTCGTATAGATTTAGGTCAGAATGTTCGTGTTTTTCCTATTTCTAATTGGACAGAATTAGATGTTTGGTCTTATATAGAGCAAGAAGATATCGAAATTCCATCTATTTATTTTGCACACAAAAGAAAGATATTTGTTAGAGACGGAATGATTTGGTCTGCAGACGATGCAGTTGTGTATAGGGATAAAGAAGAAGTTGTAGAGGAAAGAATGGTTCGTTTTAGAACTGTTGGAGATATGAGTTGTACAGCAGCAGTTTTATCTGATGCTGTAGATATTGCAAAAGTAGTAGAAGAAATTAGAGATTCTTCCATTTCCGAAAGAGGTGCAAGAATAGATGATAAAAGATCGGAAGCTGCAATGGAAAAAAGAAAACAACAAGGGTATTTCTAGAAAATAGCCTTTAGCTTTTGGCTGTTAGCCATTAGTAAAAATTAAAAATGAATACAAATTAAGCTAAAAGCCAAAAGCTAATAGCGAACAGCTGATAAAAAATGAAAGTATTAAAAATAGCAACAGCAGGAAGTGTAGATGATGGTAAGAGTACCTTAATTGGTCGTATTTTATACGATACAAAATCACTAACTGATGATAAATTAGAAGCAATAGAAGAAAAAAGTAGACAAAGAGGTTTTGACTATTTAGATTTTTCTTTAGCAACTGATGGTTTGGTTGCAGAAAGAGAACAAGGAATTACAATTGATGTAGCACATATCTATTTTTCTACACCATCAAAAAGTTTCATTATTGCAGATACTCCTGGTCATATAGAGTACACAAGAAACATGGTTACAGGTGCTTCAACAGCACAAGCTTCTATTGTTTTAATTGATGCAAGAAACGGCGTTGTAGAACAAACTTACAGACACTTTTTTATCAATAATCTATTGAGAATTAAAGATGTTGTAATTGCGATAAATAAAATGGATTTAGTTGATTTTTCTGAAGAAAAATTCAATGCAATCAAAGGAGAAATCGAATATTTAGCAAGTAAAAGCGAGTATAAAGGTCAGAATTTAACCTTCATTCCTTTATCAGCTTTACAAGGAGATAATGTTGTACAAAAATCTGAAAATACACCTTGGTATAAGGGAGAAACATTAATGCATCATTTAGAGAGATTAGAGCCAGAAGATATTAATGATGAATCTCAAACGCGTTTTCCAGTTCAAACTGTAATTAGACCTAAAACAGAAGAGTATCACGATTTTAGAGGATATGCAGGTAAAATTTATGGAGGAGATTTAGCTGTTGGAGATGAAGTTGCTGTTTTACCTTCGCAAACAAAATCGAAAATTAAAACGATTAATTTTTTCGATAAAGAATTCGAAACTGCTAAAAGAGGAAGTTCTGTAACAATTACTTTAGAAGATAATGTAAATGTAAGTAGAGGAGATATGTTAGTAAAAACAAATGAAGAGCCAACAATTGCAAAGCAATTAGATGCAACCATTTGTTGGATGGATAAAGAGCCTTTACAAGCTTCTCAAAAATATTATATTAAACATGGTGTAAATGATGCACAAGCAAAAATTACACAATTGTCTAGCATTATAAAAACAGATTTTTCAGGGAAAGAAGAAAATCCATCAGCATTAGAATTAAATCAAATAGGTGAAATTCAATTAAAGTTAAGCAAACCACTAGCTTTTGATTCCTATGAAGACAATAAATCTAATGGATCTTTCATTTTAATCAATCCAAAATCGAACAATACAGTAGGAGTTGGTTTTATAAAATAAACCAATTACTAATCACCAACCACCATTACCAACCAATATTTAATCATGCAGAGTTTTAGAACCGAAATAGAAAATCCTGTTGTAGAAAGAGATATTATAGAATTAGCAGATAAAATTGCAGCATTCAATAATCTACAAATAGATGAAGAAAAATTTAGGAGTTTACGTTTAGCAAGAGGAGTCTACGGTCAGCGTCAAGAAGGCGTGCAAATGATTCGTATAAAACTACCTTATGGTAAAGTAATGAGTAATCAATTACGTAGAATTTCTGAAGTTTCAGATGAATATTCTAGAGGAAGATTACACATAACAACACGTCAAGATATTCAAATTCATTATGTGGATTTAAATAGAACTCCAGAATTATGGGCAGAATTAGAACGTGACGATGTTACGTTAAGAGAAGCTTGTGGTAATGTTGTTAGAAATGTAACCGCTTCAGAAACTGCAGGAATAGATGTTGATGAACCTTTTGATGTTTCTCCTTATGCAGATGCACTATACAAATTCTTTTTACGTAACCCAATTTGTCAAGAGATGGGACGTAAATTCAAGGTGTCTTTTTCATCTACAGATGAAGATACAGGTTTGTCTTATTTACACGATTTAGGATATATAGCTAAAGTACAAGATGGAGTAAGAGGTTTTAAAGTGATGGTTGCAGGAGGATTAGGTTCACAACCAAGACATGCAGAAACTTTGTATGAGTTTTTACCTTCAGATAAAATTATTCCAGTAATGGAAGGTGTTTTAAGAATTTTTGATCGTTATGGTGAACGTAAAAGTAGAGCCAAAGCTAGAATGAAATTCTTGTTAAAAGATATCGGTTTAGAAGCTTTTAGAGATTTAATTGAACAAGAACAAAATGCAATTGAATTAAAAACTGTTGCAATTGATGCAGATTCTTATGTGCCATCAACCCCAGTTTCTGTAGAAGCACCAAAAGTAGAAATTAAAGACCAAACTGTGTTTGAATTATGGAAATCAACAAACTTAATTCCTCAAAAACAAGAAGGTTTTGTTGCTGTCGGAATTAAAGTTTTATTAGGAGATTTTTATACAGATAAAGCAAGATTGTTAGCAGATTTAGTAGATGAATATGCAGCTGGAGAAATCAGATTAACATTGCGTCAAAACATAGTGATTCCTTTTGTAAAAGAAGATTTAGTTCCTTATTTCTATCAAGAATTAGAAAAATTAGATTTTGTAGAAGCGGGTTATAACAAAGCAGTAGATATTACAGCGTGTCCAGGAACAGATACTTGTAATTTAGGAATTGCAAGTAGTACAGGGATTTCTGTAGAATTAGAAAGAATAATTGCAGCAGATTATCCACAATATTTAAAAAACGAAGATCTTGTTATTAAGATTAGTGGTTGTATGAATGCTTGTGGACAACACAATATGGCAAACATTGGTTTTCAAGGAATGACGGTTAGAACACCAGATAAATTAGTGGCACCTGCTTTACAAGTTTTATTAGGTGGAGGTAATTTAGGAAATGGAAATGGAACTTTTGCAGATAAAGTTGTAAAAGTACCAAGTAAAAGAGGGCCTGAAGCTTTACGTAGAATTTTAAATGATTTTGAAGCTAATGCAAACGGAAAACAATTTGTTGAATATTATAAAGAAAAAGGAGAAAAGTACTTCTATGATTTCTTAAATGATTTACAAGATGTTTCTAATTTAACGCAAGAAGATTTTATTGATTGGGGAGAATCAGAAAAGTATGTAAAAGAAATCGGAATTGGAGAATGTGCAGGTGTTGTCATCGATTTAATTGCTACTTTATTTTTAGAAAGTGATGAAAAAATAGCCAATGCAAAAGAAGCTTTTGAAAACAAAGTATATTCTGGAGCAATTTATTATGCTTATCAATCTATTGTAAATTCAGCAAAAGCGTCATTATTAGCAGAAAATAAGAAAACAAATACGCATGCAAGTATCATTTCTCAATTTGACGAATTATTTATTACATCAGAAAAAATAGATTTAGGGTCTTCTTTTGCCGATTTAATATATCAAATCAATAAATTTGCTCCAACAGCAGAATTTGCAAAGAAATATATTAATGATGCGAATAGGTTTTTACAAAAAGTAAGAGCTTATAGAGAATCTGAAACAACAATAGCGCAATAAGCTATTAAAAGAATACAATGAGTAAAAAAACACCAAAGTTAACAGTAGTAGGTGCTGGCCCTGGAGATATAGATTTAATCACAGTAAAAGCCATTAAAGTTTTAAGAACTGCAGATGTTGTTTTGTATGATGCTTTGGTAAATGAAGAATTGTTAGATTATATCAATCCAGAAGCAGAACAAATTTTTGTAGGAAAAAGAAGAGGATGTTACACTTATCAACAAGAACAAATTAATGAGTTAATTGTAGAAAGAGCAAAAGCTTTTGGACATGTAGTTCGCTTAAAAGGTGGTGATCCTTTTATTTTTGGTAGAGGAGCAGAAGAAATGGAATTTGTTGCAAATTTAGGTGTAGAGGTTGCTGTCGTTCCAGGAATTTCATCATCGTTAGCAGTTGCTGCATATCAAAACATACCTTTAACAAAACGCGGAAGTGCAGAAAGTTTTTGGGTAATTACAGGTACAACAAAAGATCATAAAATTTCTAATGATATTGAGTTGGCTGCAAAATCGAATGCAACTGTAGTTGTTTTAATGGGAATGAGTAAGTTGCCTCAAATTGTAAAGTTGTTTCAAGCTGAAGGTAAAAATAATTTACCAGTTGCAATTATTCAAAGAGGAACAACTCCTAGAGAAAAAGTTGGAATTGGAACTGTAGATACTATTGAAAGTATTGTTGTAGAAAAGGAATTAAAAAATCCAGCAATTATTGTTTTAGGAGAAGTTGTAAAGCATCGTCAAGCAATTTTAGATATTCAACAACAATTTGCAAACGATTTAAAAGGATAGTTTTATGGAAAGAAATAATTTATATCCTATTTTCTTAAAAACAAAAAACCTTGAAGTTTTAATTGTTGGTGGAGGTTTTGTAGCTGAAGAAAAATTAACTTTTTTGTTAAAATCAAGTCCAGATGCTAATGTAACAATGGTTTCACCTTTTTTTAGGGAAGGAACTATCGAGTTGGCAAAAAAAGGGTGTGTTACTTTAGTTACAGATTCGTATCAAAAAAAGTATTTACTTGGCAGACACATTGTAGTAGCAACAACAGATATCCCTGAAGTAAATGTACAAGTTTGGAAAGATTGTAGAGCGGAAGCAAAATTAGTTAACGTTGCAGATAATCCGCCTTATTGTGATTTTTATATGGGAGGAATTGTAACCAAAGGAAATGTAAAAGTTGCCATTTCTACAAACGGGAAATCACCTACAACAGCCAAAAGATTACGTCAGTTTTTTGAGGAAGTAATTCCAGAAAATATTGACGATTTAGTGAAGAATTTAAACGAATATAGAAAAACCATCAAAGGAGACTTTGAAGAAAAAGTAGAAAAACTAAACGAGTTTACGAAGAGTTTAGTAGAAAAAAAGTAGATTAGAAACTGTCATTGCAAATAAAGTGAAGCAATCTCTCTGTAAATAGAGATCTTTAGACTTCATTACATTTCGCTCAAGATGACAAAAGTTTGTCATTTCGAACGAAGCTTTAGCGGAGTTGAGAAATCTCAACAAAATATTAAATAATATAAGGATTATAAACAAGATGATTACAACAGATATATTAATTATTGGTGCAGGACCAACAGGATTATTTACAATTTTTGAAGCAGGTTTATTAAAATTAAAATGTCATTTAATTGATGCATTACCACAACCTGGAGGGCAATGTTCAGAGATTTATCCGAAAAAACCAATTTATGATATTCCTGCATATCCAGAAATTTTAGCAGGTGATTTAACACATAAGTTAATAGAACAAACTAAACAATTTGAACCTGGTTTTACTTTAGGAGAAAGAGCAGAAACTATAGACAAGCAAGAAGATGGTACTTTTATTGTAACAACCAATAAAGGAACAAAACATCATGCAAAAATTGTTGCAATTGCAGGTGGTTTAGGTTCTTTTGAACCAAGAAAACCTAAGTTAGATAATATTACTAAGTTTGAAGATAATGGAGTTGAGTACATCATTAAAGAGCCTGAGTTTTACAGAGATAAAAATGTAGTAATTGCAGGTGGAGGAGATTCTGCTTTAGATTGGTCTATATTTTTAGCTGATGTTGCAAAATCTGTAACTTTAGTACATAGACGTAACGAGTTTAGAGGAGCTTTAGATTCTGTAGAAAAAGTACAAGAATTAAAAGATGCTGGTAAGATTACTTTAATTACTCCTGCAGAAATTACAGCCATTTTAGGTGATGATAAAGTAACGGGTGTTACTGTTCAAAAGAAAGGAGAAGAACCTGTAGATGTAGAAACAGATCATTTTATTCCTTTATTTGGATTATCTCCAAAATTAGGTCCAATTGCAAATTGGGGATTAGAAATCGAGAAAAATGCAATTAAGGTAAATAATGCCTTAGATTATCAAACAAATATTCCAGGAATTTACGCTATTGGTGATGTAAATACATATCCAGGAAAATTAAAATTGATTCTTTGTGGTTTTCACGAAGCAACTTTAATGTGTCAAAGTGCATACAAAAGAATCTTTCCAGACAAGAAATATGTAATGAAATATACTACAGTTGGTGGTGTAGAAGGTTTTGATGGAACTAAAAAAGAAGCGCCAAAAGCAGTTGTAAAAGCAATTCATTAATTTTTTTAGAAGCTATTTTCAGCTTTCAGCACTCGCTTTTTTGCTCCAAAAAGCAAAAAGAGCTCAAACAAATGCTTCAATCTGGGCTAGACTTGTCTGAATCAAGTAGCTTTCTTGCAATTAATTGCGAATTTAAACCATAACGGCTTTCTTGTTTATTTAAAAACAATCTAAGTGTAAATTTGTTAGGTTTGTATAAATTTGCAGACAACATAAATAAAGAAAAATAGATAGATGCAAGACATCAATATTAAAATAACAGACAGAAATGGTCAAACACATGAGGTTGTTGCACCAACAGATATGGCAATGAACCTAATGGAAGTTGTTCGTTCTTACGAATTAGCAGAAGAAGGAACAATTGGTATTTGTGGAGGTATGGCTATGTGTGCTTCTTGTCAATGTTATGTAAATTCAGAGCATGAATTGCCAGAAATGACAGATGATGAAGATGCTATGTTAGCAGAAGCATTTAATGTAGAAGATAATAGTAGATTAGGTTGTCAGATTCAAATGACACCAGAAATGGAAGGTTTAGAGGTAACTTTAGCACCAGAAATGTAAAACGCTACAATGAAAGAAACGGCACAAATAGTTACGTTTAAAAACTACAGCATGTGTTTAAGAGATGCCGTAGAAGTTTTTACCAAACAGTTAATTAATAATTTGTTTGATGAACGCCATTTGTCTGAAAGTGGACCAGAAACAAGATTGAAATTTCTTAAAATTTTAGAACGATTATCCGTTGAAAACGGAGAAAATTTGTGGAATGATTTTGAAAACTCTTTTGTTTCTATACGTCAAAAATTAGATTTAGATGCTGCGGCTGCAGAAAAAAATGATCCTGCTGCTAAAAGTTTAGAAGAAATTTATTTAGCGTATCCAGGTTTTTATGCAATTGCAGTGTATCGTTTAAGTCACCAATTATTAAAATTAGGAATTCCTGTTTTTCCAAGAATAATGAGCGAGTTTGCACATAGTAAAACGGGTACAGATATTCATCCAGGAGCAGAAATAGGAGATTCTTTTTTTATAGATCATGCAACAGGAATTGTTATTGGAGAAACGACCATTATTAAAGAGAATGTACAGATTTTTCAGGGAGTTACCTTAGGCGGAATTCAAGTAAAGAAAAGTTTAGCATCTACTAAAAGACACCCTACTATTGAAAGTGGTGTGGTTATTTATGCAAATGCTACTATTTTAGGAGGAGATGTTGTTATAGGAAAAAACTCAGTAATTGGTGCCAATGTTTGTATTATGGAATCAGTACCAGAAAACTCTGTAGTTACAGTGCAATTAGAAAATAATATTTTTCAAAAAAGAAATTAAAATGCAAACCAAAAGTATCATAGATTTTGTTGGAAATACGCCGCTTGTAGAAGTGCAAAACATATTTAAAAAAGAAGGGGTAACTTTATTGTTAAAGCTAGAAGGAAACAATCCTGGAGG
This sequence comes from Polaribacter sp. KT25b, assembly GCF_900105145.1. Classification (NCBI taxonomy): domain Bacteria; kingdom Pseudomonadati; phylum Bacteroidota; class Flavobacteriia; order Flavobacteriales; family Flavobacteriaceae; genus Polaribacter; species Polaribacter sp. KT25b. Next base: position 455,361 of record NZ_LT629752.1, read on the forward strand.
TAGCGTTAAAGACAGAGCTGCTTATTATATGATTTCTGAGGCTATCAAAAGAAAAAATATAAGAAAAGGAGATACTTTGGTAGAAGCAACCAGTGGAAACACGGGTATAGCATTAGCTTTAATGGCAAAAGTTTTAGGGGTGAATATGGTAATTACAATGCCAGAAAACTCTACTATAGAACGTGTTAAAACAATGCGTGCTTACGGAGCAAAAGTAATCTTAACTCCGGCAGATAAAGGGATGGAAGGTGCTATTGATTATGCATTAAAACTGAAATATAAAAAAGGATATTTTAGATTAAATCAGTTTGATAATTTTGATAACCCGAAAGCACATTTTAATACAACGGGCCCAGAGATTTGGAGAGATACAGAAGGAGAGGTAACTCATTTTGTTTCTGCAATGGGAACAACGGGAACCATAACTGGGGTATCTGATTATTTAAAACAACAAAACCAAAACATTACTATTATTGGAGCACAACCTAAAGATGGAGCTAAAATTCCTGGAATTAGAAAATGGTCTGAAGAATATATGCCTGCTATTTTTAAACCCAAAAAAATAGATACAGTATTAGAAGTAGGGGAAGAAGAAGCAAGAGAAATGACCATTCGTTTAGCCAAAGAAGAAGGTGTTTTTGCAGGAATGAGCAGTGGAGGATCTGTTGCTACGGCAATAAAAGTGGCTAATTCTATAGATAAAGGTGTTGTGGTTGCTATAATTTGTGATAGAGGAGACCGTTACTTATCATCAGATATCTACGAATAAATTATAAAAACAAGAAAAAAGTTCGTTACTTTGTAGCGTAATTAGTTCATTTATTTAATATTGTTATCAAGAAAGGTTGAGGGATTAGACCCAAGGAAGCCTTGGCAACCCTTTATCTTTAAAGAAGGTGCTAATTTCTACTGCGAGATAAACAGAGAGATAACGGAAAAAATGTCAATTCTTCTTTTCCTGATAACACAAAAATTAATTTTCAGGAATGTCAAATATATACAAAGCTTTACAAGAAAGAATTTTGGTTTTAGATGGTGCAATGGGTACCATGTTGCAAGCCTATAAATTTACGGAAGAAGATTTTAGAGGAGAGCGCTTTAAGGATTATCCAACACCATTACAAGGTAACAACGATTTGTTATCTATTACCCAACCAGAAGCTATTAAAACCATTCATGGTAAATACTTTGAAGCGGGTGCAGATATTATAGAAACCAATACCTTTTCAGGAACAACTATTGCTATGGCAGATTATCAGATGGAAGATTTAGTCTACGAGCTAAACTTTCAATCTGCAAAAATTGCCAAAGAAGTTGCAAATGAGTTTACAGCAAAAGAACCTCACAAACCTCGTTTTGTAGCCGGTTCTATTGGTCCTACAAACAGAACAGCAAGTATGTCTCCAGATGTAAATGATCCTGGTTATAGAGCTGTAACCTTTAATGAGTTACGTATTGCATACAAACAACAAATAGAAGCTTTAGTAGACGGTGGTGTAGATTTACTTTTAGTAGAAACCGTGTTCGATACCTTAAATGCAAAAGCTGCTTTATTTGCCATCGAAGAAGTAAAAGACGAGAGAGGAATTGATATTCCTACCATGCTAAGCGGTACGATTACAGACGCTTCTGGTAGAACATTGTCAGGACAAACGGCAGAAGCATTTTTAATTTCAGTTTCTCATATTCCGTTATTATCTGTTGGGTTTAACTGTGCTCTAGGCGCTAGTTTATTGCAACCACATTTAGAAGCCATAGCAAGTAAAACAGACTTTGCAATATCTGCACATCCAAATGCAGGTTTACCAAATGCTTTTGGTGAGTATGATGAAACAGCAGAAGAAATGGGAGAGCAAATAGAAGAATATTTAAAGAGAAATTTAATTAATATTATTGGAGGTTGTTGCGGTACATCGCCAGAACATATTAAAGAAATTGCTACCATTGCGGCAAAATACAAGCCGAGAGAATTTGTAGTAAATGAATAGTTTTTAGATATAAAAAAGGTAGTTAATACTGCGTAAGCAGAATTATAAAAAAATAAATTATAAGTAAGTGGTTTTAGAAGTAGCTGTTTTAAACATAAAAAAAGGGCTGTCAAAAGATTTTGAAGCTAGTTTTAAGAAGGCAGAAAGCATTATTTCTTCTAAAAAAGGATATGTTTCTCATCAATTGAAAAAATGTATCGAACAAAAAGATAAATATATCTTACTTGTAAATTGGGAAACAATTGAAGATCACGAAATTGGATTTAGAAAATCTGATGAATATAAAGAATGGAAAGAGTTATTACATCATTTTTATGATCCTTTTCCTATAGTAGAACATTACATATGAAAGTGAAACAAACAAAATATATGCATTTATCAGGATTAGAACCTCTAGTCTTGAATGAGAACAGCAATTTTATTAATGTAGGTGAACGTACAAATGTTGCGGGGTCTCGTAAGTTTTTAAGATTGATAAAAAACGAGCAATTTGATGAAGCCTTAGACATTGCAAGACATCAAGTAGATGGAGGGGCACAAATTATCGATATTAATTTTGATGACGGTTTAATTGATGGAAAACAAGCCATGGTTCGTTTTCTAAATTTAATTGCTGCAGAACCAGATATTTGTAGAGTGCCAATTATGATTGATAGCTCTAAATGGGAAATTATAGAAGCTGGTTTGCAAGTTGTACAAGGAAAATGTGTTGTAAATTCTATTTCACTTAAAGAAGGAAAAGAAAAATTTATTTGGGAAGCAAAACAAATAAAACGTTATGGAGCTGCGGTAATTGTAATGGCTTTTGATGAAGTAGGACAGGCAGATAATTATGATCGTAGAATTGAAATTGCTAAAAAATCGTATGATATTTTAGTAAATGAAGTTGGTTTTCCTAGTGAAGACATCATTTTCGATTTAAATATATTTCCTGTTGCCACAGGGATGGATGAACATAGAAAAAATGCCATCGATTTTATTGAAGCAACTCGTTGGGTAAGACAAAATTTACCAAATGTTTCTGTAAGTGGGGGTGTAAGTAACGTGTCGTTTTCTTTTAGAGGAAATGACGGAGTAAGAGAAGCAATGCATTCTGTATTCTTATATTATGCTATTCAAGCTGGTATGAATATGGGAATTGTAAACCCTGCACTTTTAGAAGTGTATGATAACATACCAAAAGATTTACTAGAATATGTAGAAGATGTAATTCTAGATAGAAGAGAAGACGCAACAGAGCGTTTATTAGATTTTGCAGAAACTGTAAAAGGTTCGAAAGTAGAAAAAACAGTAGATTTATCTTGGAGAGAAAACCCTTTACAAGATAGAATTACACATGCGTTAGTAAAAGGAATCGATGCTTTTATTATAGAAGATATAGAACAAGCAAGGCAAGAAGCAGCAGCACCAATAGAAGTGATTGAAGGTCATTTAATGATTGGTATGAATGTGGTGGGAGATTTATTTGGAGCAGGAAAAATGTTTTTGCCACAAGTAGTAAAATCTGCGCGTGTAATGAAAAAAGCGGTAGGGTATTTAAATCCGTTTATTGAAGCAGAAAAAGGCGATAAGCAAGAACCTGTTGGTAAAATTTTAATGGCAACCGTAAAAGGAGATGTGCATGATATTGGTAAAAACATTGTAAGTGTTGTTTTGGCGTGTAATAACTACGAAATTGTAGATTTAGGCGTAATGGTTCCGCCAGAAAAGATTATTGAAATGGCCATTAGCGAGCGTGTAGACGCAATTGGTTTGTCTGGTTTAATTACACCTTCTTTAGATGAAATGGTGTATTTAGCAAAAGAAATGCAACGCCAAAATTTTGTATTGCCTTTGTTAATTGGTGGCGCAACAACTTCTAAAGCGCATACAGCTGTTAAAATAGATACACAATATACCAATGCAGTTGTGCATGTAAATGATGCTTCTAGGGCAGTAACGGTTGTAGGAGATTTATTAAACAAAAAAACCTCTCATGCATATGTTGCCGAGTTAAAGAAAAATTATGATGAGTTTAGAACCAAATTTTTAAAAAGAGGTAAAGAAAAATCATATATTTCTATTGATGAAGCTCGCAAGCGTAAATACAAAATTGATTGGAAAACTTCTGAGATTGTAAAACCAAAAGAATTAGGAATTCAGACTTTAGAGCAGTTAAGTTTAAAAGAATTAGTTCCTTTTATAGATTGGAGTCCGTTTTTTAGAAGTTGGGATTTACATGGTAAATTTCCTGATATCTTAAAGGATGATCTTGTTGGTGAACAGGCTACAATTATGTACGATGAAGCCCAAGCAATGATTAAAGAAATTATTGCAAAGCAACTGTTAAAACCAAAAGCAATTTTTGGTTTGTTTGAAGCAAATACTATAAATGACGATGATATTTCTGTAAAGAAAAAAGGGGGAGAAGAATTTATTTTTAGAACTTTACGTCAGCAATTAAAGAAAAGAGAAGGTATACCAAATCACGCATTATCAGATTTTATTGCACCAAAAGAAACTGGGGTTACAGATTACATTGGGGCATTTTGTGTAGGTATTTTTGGTGCGCAAGAATTGGCAGAAAGTTATAAGGCAAAAGAAGATGATTATAATGCAATTATGGCGCAAGCAATTGCAGATCGTTTTGCAGAAGCCATGGCAGAATATTTGCATAAACAAATTAGAACAAAACATTGGGGTTATGTTGCCGATGAAAGTTTAACAAACGAGGATTTAATAAAGGAAAGTTACAACGGAATTCGTCCTGCACCAGGTTATCCTGCTTGTCCAGATCATTTAGAAAAAGAAACCATTTGGGATTTACTTAAAGTTGAAGAAAAAATAGGAGTTACCTTAACAGAAAGTATGGCAATGTGGCCTGGAGCAGCTGTTTCTGGATATTATTTTGCAAACAAAGAAGCTAAGTATTTTGGTTTGGGTAAAATTACAGACGATCAAGTAACGGATTATTCAACAAGAAAGGGAATTACAAAAGAGAAAGCCAGAAAATGGTTACATCCTATTTTAGCAGAAGAATAATAATTAATCTTAAAAGGTTTTAAAACCCTTTTAGGTTTTTTCTTACATAAAGAGCATATATGGAGTTTATAGAATTGCATTTAGGAAGTTATATTATTTCTCATGGTTTTGATAAAAACAATAAAGAGAAAATGACTCCTATTGTTGCTGATAAATTTGGAAAAAAATTAATTGCAGTTTCTAGAATCAAATCTTTAAGTCAAAAATATATTTTAACAGATTATGTAGATGGGAGATGGATATATTGGGAATACAAAGAAGATTACGAAGACGTAAAAAAGCTGCTAAATAGATAGCGTTAGCGATTGAAAAGGCATCCTTTTTATGCTGAACACGTTTCAGTAACTTTAGGTTAGTAGAATTGCAGTTAATAGAAATTACAGATGCTAAAATAAATTCGGCATAAAAAGATATAGTGTAAAGCGCGACCCTTGTGGTAACGCCCAAAAAATAAGTTTAGAGTTGTAAAGTTGAGGTTTATAAAACGAATAACGAACAGCGAATAACGAACAACAAAATAAAATGAAAGTTACAGATCACATTAAAAATGCAAATGGCAAAACATTATTTTCTTTTGAAGTAATACCGCCTCAGAAAGGAAAAAACATTCAAGATTTATATAATAATATAGATCCGTTAATGGAATTCAATCCGCCTTTTATAGATGTTACAACTTCTAGAGAAGAGTACGTTTATTTAGATAAAGGAAACGGGCTTTTAGATAAAAGAATTACCAGAATGCGCCCTGGAACTGTTGGTATTTGTGCGTCTATTATGCATAAATATAAGGTGGATGCAATTCCGCATTTATTATGCGGAGGTTTTACCAAAGAAGAAACAGAATATGTTTTGGTAGATTGTCATTATTTAGGGCTAGATAATGTGATGGCTTTACGTGGAGATTCTATGAAAGATGAATCGTATTTTAAACCAACAAAAGGAGGAAATGCTTTTGCTAGTGATTTGGTAGATCAAATTGCAAACTTGAATAAAGGGCAATATTTACATGATGATATAAATGTAGAGCATCACTCAGATTTTTGTATTGGTGTTGCTGGTTATCCAGAAAAACATATGGAAGCTCCGTCTTTAGTTTCAGATTTAAGACGATTAAAAGCAAAAGTGGATGCTGGTGCAGATTATGTGGTAACGCAGATGTTTTTTGATAATAATAAATATTTTGAGTTTGTAAAAGCAGCTAAAGAAATAGGAATTAATGTTCCTATTATTCCAGGAATTAAACCTTTAGCTGTTAAAAGACACTTACAAATTTTACCACAAGTATTTAAAATTGATTTACCGCAAGATTTAATAGATGCTGTATACGATTGTAAGGATAATAAAGCTGTAAGACAGGTTGGTGTAGAATTTGCAATTCAGCAATCTAAAGAGTTATTAGCAGCAGGAGTTCCTGTTTTACATTATTACTCTATGGGGAAAAGTGATAATATACAGGCAATTGCATCAGAATTATTTTAAGGAAGTAATTTTTTTATGAGTTTAATATTAAGAATTCATCAGAAAGAAGCTGTAAAAGGGTTGTTTTTTGATGAATTTTTAATTGTAAGCATAAAGACAATTTATAGACAAATAGTAAAAAGTAATTTTTTTGAAAACTAGAAAGTAAATAAATTGTTTACTTTTGTATCTTAAAAGAGAAATAACAATTTTAAAATATAAAGAAAATGGCATTAGAAATAACAGACGCAAATTTTGACGAGTTAGTATTAAAATCTGACAAACCAGTATTAGTAGATTTTTGGGCTGCATGGTGTGGGCCTTGTAGAATGGTTGGACCAATTGTTGATGAAATTCATGCAGAATATGATGGTAAAGCTATTGTAGGTAAAGTTGATGTAGATGCAAATCAAGAATTTGCAGCAAAATATGGTGTAAGAAATATACCAACTGTTTTAATTTTTAAAAATGGAGAAGTAGTAGATAAACAAGTAGGTGTTGCTCCTAAAAATGTTTATACTGGTAAAATCGATGCTGCTTTATAGTAGTTTAAAAACATATATTTTTAAAAAGGTTTGGCTAACGTCAAACCTTTTTTTATTTTGGTAATATGATAAAAGTGTCTGAAGTTAAATCAGTAGAAATTAAAAATCTAGAGCTACTAGCAAAACAAGTTGTAGAAGGTTTTATAACAGGTATTCATAAAAGTCCGTTTCATGGATTTTCTGTAGAATTTTCTGAACACAAACTATATAATAATGGCGAAAGTACGCGCCATATAGATTGGAAACTATTTGCCAAAACCGAAAAGCTTTATATAAAAAAATACGAAGAAGAAACTAATTTAAGATGTCATATTGTTATTGATAATTCTGCGTCTATGCATTATCCGATAGTAAAAAAACAATCTTTAGATAATTTAAACAAAATAGGTTTTTCTGCGGTTGCAGCAGCTTCTTTAATGGAAATATTAAAAAGACAACGAGATGCTGTAGGTTTAAGTATTTATGCTGATACTTATGAATATTATGCTCCAGAAAAAGGAAGTGAACGTCATAGAAAAATGTTGTTACATCAATTAGAGGAATTATTAGTTTCTAAATCTGATGCAAAAACAGAAACTTACCAGTATTTACATGAAATTGCAGAAAAAATGCACAGACGTTCTTTAATTTTTTTATTTACTGATATGTTTCAGACAAATAAAGATGATAAAAAGCTTTTTGAGGCCTTACGTCATCTAAAATATAACAAACATGAAGTAGTTTTATTCCATACTTATGATGAAAAAACAGAGTTTAACTTCAATTTTGACAATTCACCAAAAAAATTTGTTGATGTAGAAACTGGAGAAGAAATAAATATTTACGCAGAAAATATTCAGGAAAATTATAAGAAATTAGCAGGTAATTTCTTTAAAGAATTGAAAAATAAATGCTTACAATATAAAATTGATTATGTTCCTGTAGATATAAATTCAGGTTTTACTAAGGTGCTTTCAAGTTATTTAATTAGCAGAAAAAATATTTTGTAATTTTTTTACTTTTTTCATTGTGTAATTAAAAAACAGTGTTATATTTGCCACCGCTAACAGCAACGGTTTGGTAGTTCAGCTGGTTAGAATACCTGCCTGTCACGCAGGGGGTCGCGGGTTCGAGTCCCGTCCAGACCGCGAAAAGGTTCATCGAAAGATGAACCTTTTTTCATTTATATGGTTTTCAAAGTATCTTTTTATTTTAATATAATTGTTAATTAATTATCTTTTTTCTTAATTTTGATTTAAAGAATTATGGAAATAAAAAAAGGTATTTTAAAAGCAATAATGTTTGTGTTATTTGTATTTTGTTTTTCTACAAATTACTATTCTCAAAAAACAGGAATTATAGGTGTTGTTGTAGATGATTCAAATCAGCCTTTAGAAATGGTTTCAGTTGCTCTTTTAAGTACTAAAGAGTCTTTATTCTTAAGTTATACAACTACAGATGTCAAGGGTGCTTTTCATATTGATGATATTCCTAAAGACTCAATTTTACTTCAGCTTAATTTTTTAGGTTTTACAACGTACTCTAAAAAGATTATTTATAAAAAAAAGCTCATAGATTTAGATACGATTGTTTTAAAAGAAGATATTAGTTCTTTAGATGAAATTGTAATATCTGCTGTAGTGCCTGTTCAAATTAAAAAAGATACTGTTAGTTTTAATGCCAACTCTTTTAAAGTGAATTATGATGACAATATTGATGGATTGTTAAGTAAATTACCTGGAATTGAAATTGATGAAAATGGAAGTATAGTTACTCAAGGAACAACAGTCACCAAAGTTATGATTGATGGAAAAGAGTTTTTTGGAGGAGATCCATCAATTGTTATGAAAAATATTTCTGCGGATGCAATTGCTAAAGTTGAAATCATTGATAAGAAAAGTGATGAAGCAGAATTAACAGGTGTAAGTGATGGTAATAAAGAAATAGTAATCAATTTTAGATTAAAAAAAGAGAAGAAAAACCGTGGTTTTGGTAAATTGTCTGCTGGTGTTGGTTTAGATAATCGATATTTCGGAAACATTAATTATAATCAATTTAATACTAAAAACCAGTTATCTATTATTGGCAAATTTAATAATATCAATATTACAGGTTCTAATATTCAGGGTTTTTTAGAAAATGCAGATGGCGTTGCAGATGATTCTGGTGATGATACTGATGGCGATTTTTCTAATAATAAAAAAAGTTTAAGCGGCTTTTTAATAACAGCAGTTACTGGTGTTCATTTTGGAACAGAAATTAAAAAGAAAGAATCATTGAGTGGAGATTATTTTTATAATTCATCAGAAAATAGCGGACTTTCAGAAACGAATAGAATTTCTTTTACAAGTCTTAATAATTTTAATTTTAAATCTAAAAATAACTTTTTAAATACTTCAGAAAATCATAATTTAAATTTTAATTATGAAAATAAATCTAGTAAAAAAAGTAGTTTAAGTCTTCGTGGGCTTTTTTATTCTGATGATAGAAATTATAAATTAGACAGAGGTGGTTCGTATTTTAATACTGATGAAGAATTGGTTACAGAAAATAATTTGTCATCAGAAAATAGCAATTTAAAGAAGTTTGGAAATATAAATTTTAATTATTATCAAAGATTACAAAAAAAAGGAAGAAGCTTTAATGTGGGGTTTAATACTGTAATTACAAGTTTAGATAGAGAAAACAATCAAAACATGTTAATTACTAGGGGTTTAAATACTTCTAGTACAACAATGCAAGAGGTAATTACTTTTAGAAATGAGGATAATAGTACGCAATTATTTAATCTACGTTTTAAATATACAGAACCTTTAGGTGGAAATCATTATTTAAATACAGAGGTTTTTGCTGATTTTTTAACAGGAAAAGAGCAAACGAATCAATTTAGAAAAACAATAAAAACAACAACAGTAGAAGATTTATTAGAAATTAATTATAATTATTTTCAAAATATTATGAAATCTAAAATTTCTCATAGTTATAACACTTCTAAATTAAATATTTCATCAGCTTTAGAGTTACAAAATTTAAGGAGAGAATTTGGTCAAGAGCAAGAAGAACAGTTTATTAAAGAACAATTATTTTTTAATCCATCCATCTTTTTTCAGTACAAACCCCAAAGAGGTAGAAAATACAAATTTGTTTATAAAAAATTAATTAAAGCCCCAAGACCAAGTCAAACAAACCCTTTTGTAAATGATTTGAATCCTTATTTTATAAAAACGGGAAATGTAGATTTAAAACCAGAAAAGGTAAATTCTTTTCAGATGCTTTTAAATATTAATGATTTAAAAACATCTTTAGGTTTCAATGCTAAGTTGCAGTACAATCATACAAAAGATGCAATTATTAGAAATATTACAATTGATGACGATTTTATAAGAGCTAGCAGTTATCAAAATAATGGAAAAAAAGAACAATTTAAAGCAGAAGGAAGTTTTACTAAAAAGTTATCAAAATTAGGAATTAGGCTAAGTTTAAAGAATAAATATTTATACAATTCTTCTAATTCTATAATTAATTTTAATTTAAATACAGTTGTTTCAGAAGATTTTTCGACTAATTTTATCATCCAAAATATCAGAAAAAACAAAGTAGATTTAAAAGCTGGTGTTTATTATAGCGAAAACAATACAGGTTTTTCTATAGAAAAAGATTTAGACAGAAAATTTACTACTCAAAAATACTTTGGAATGATAGATTTTGATGTAACTAAAAAATTCAATTTTAATACCCAATTAGATTACATTTTTTATGAAGATAATAGTTTTTCAATTCATCAAGAAATACCAGTTTGGAACGCAGCAATATCTTACTCATTGTCAAAAAGCAATAATATCTTTAAATTAGTTTTTATTGATTTGCTAGATAAAAATGTTGATGTTTTTAGAAGGAGTACTCTTAACTTTTTTGAAGAAACTACTTCACAAAGTTTGGGGAGATATATTATTTTAAGCTATACGTATAAGTTGAATGGTATTGGTAAAAAGAAGAAAAGTGCAAAAGCGTAGAATTTTCTAAAACTGTTTATCAGAATTTATAATTTTAGCTATTATTTTTTCTGATTTAAATAAAATTACTGTATAAAAAATCACTAAAAACTATAAATTTGTAGTGATTTTTGTGATAAAATTTAAAAATAGACCTTTATTTAGATGCTAACATTTTGTTTGTTGCAACAGTTCTAAAACCCATGTGATCTGAACCAGAATCGGTTGCAACTCCCATTTTTGCTGATATTCTAAAACTTGCACAATACGATTCGTGACATAAAAAAGAGCCACCTTTCATAACATGTTCTACTTGATAAGGATTACTTGGGCTATAAGATTTATTTGCTCCTTTAGGATTTAAAAGAGGTTGAGAAATGTCTATATCTTTATAATAATTTACGTTGAATAAATCGGCTGTAATTTCCCAAACATTTCCTGCCATATCATACAAACCAATACTATTTGGTGGATATGATTTTACAGGCGAAATAAATTCAAATCCGTCTTTAGATTCGTTTTTTGTAGGAAAAACACCTTGCCAAGTATTTGCATTATTGTCTAAAATTGTAGCATCATTTCCCCAAGTAAAAATGGTGTTCAAATTTTTTCCTTGTGCAGCAGATTCCCATTCAGATTCTGTAGGTAAACGTCTGTTTGCCCATTTACAATATGCCAAAGCATCTTCTAAAGCAATGTGTACAACAGGGTTGTTTTCTTTACCTTCAATGGTAGAATTTGGTCCTTCTGGGTGTTTCCAATTTGCACCAATTTTCCATGTCCACCATTGGCCATAATTATTCATATCAGCAATTGCGTTTACACTTTTATTAAAAATTAAACTTCCTGGTTGTAAAATAGAATCATGAGGTTTTTGAGTATCAGCAGGAAGCATTTTTTTCATTTCTTCCCAATCTATTTTTCTTTCTGCAATTGTTACATATTTTGTGGCATCAACAAAAGCTGCAAATTGTTTATTGGTAACTTCTGTAACGTCTATATAAAAACCATCAACAGTAACTAAATGTGCAGGTTTTTCTCTTGGCATTGCAAATTTATCTGTTTCTTTTGCGCCTTGTAAAAAGGTTTTACTTTCTACCCAAACCATACCTTCAGGAGTTTTTATTTCTGATTTGTTTATAGTTTTAGTTTCTTCAGTTTTTGAATTTTTACAACTAGAAAGTGATAAAAATGCTAAAAAAATGAGTGAAAAGTAATTGAAAAGTTTGCTCTTATTTTGATGATACATGTGTTTCTTTTAATTGTTGATAATTTTATGAATTACGAAGGTAATAACTGTCTTTTAAATTCTTGTCTTTTTTAGTTAATTTGATAACAAAATTTAAAATGAAGACAATTTGTTTCTAAAATTTTAATAAAAAAAAAGGGAAATAATTATTTTAAAAACATACCAGTACATACTAGTTGTTTATTTGGTAAAATATTATATATTTGTAATATGAAAATTGTATCGCTTAAAAAAGATTCAAGAACGCCAAAATACAAGCAAATAGTTGTTGCTATTGAAAATGCTATTGTTGATGGTTTACTTAAAAAAGGCGATAAATTACCTTCCTTAAATGTTATAAAAAACGAAAATTCACTTTCTAGAGATACTGTTTTAACTGCTTTTAATGAATTAAAAAATCGTGGAATTATACATTCTGTAGTAGGAAAAGGATATTATGTTTCTACAGAAGATATAGATGTTAAACAAAAAATATTTGTTTTGTTTGATGAATTAAATTCATTTAAAGAAGATTTATATAATTCCTTTTTACTAAATTTAGGAGACAATATACAGGTTGATATTTTCTTTCATCATTTTAATTATGATGTTTTTGCAAAACTGATAAACGATAATATTGGTAATTACAGTTCTTACGTAATTATGCCTGCAAATTTAAGTGATACAGAAAATGTAATTCAGAATTTACCAAGAGAAAAAGTTTATATTTTAGATCAAGTTCATAAAGGGTTAGAAGAATATGCTGCTATTTATCAAAATTTTGAAAAAGATGTTTTTAACGGTCTTTCTTCTGGAATTTCAAGTATTGTAAAATATCAAAAAATAGTTTTATTATTTCCTGATGAAAAGCAACCAGAAGGTATTTTAAAAGGATTTATACAATTCTGTGAAAAATATAAAATTGAACATGAAGTTGTTGCATCTATAAAAGGTAGAGTTCCAGAAATTGGAGAATTATATGTGGTTTTAGATGATCAAAATTTGATTAGAATCATCAAAAAAATAAAAGAAAATAAATTAGTTTTAGCAAAAGATATTGGTATCATTTCTTTTAATGACAACTTGTTAAAAGAAGTTGTAGAAGACGGAATTACAACAATTTCTACAGATTTTAATTTAATGGGAGAAAGATTGGCGCAGATGATTTTGAATAACGAAGAAGTTAAAATAGAGAATCCAAGTAGTTTAATTTTAAGAAAATCAATTTAAAAAATGTATAAAGTAGAAGAAATATCAGAAAATAAGAGTAGTTTTTTAGAGTTAAAAAACCCGCATAATACAGCAAATGCAAGAATTTCTTTAAATGAAGGTGGAAGGCTTCAAGAATTAAAATTTAAGGATTTTTTTTTAATAAAAGATCAGCAAAATTTTGATTACAAAGATTCGTATGCATCTTCAATTTTGTTTCCGTTTGCAAGTAGAATTCAAGAAGGTAAATATTCGTTTGAAGATAAAGATTATCAGTTTTATTTAAATGAAACGGGTAAAAATGCATTGCATGGTTTGGTATATAACCAAAAATTTGAGTTGATAAGTAAAGAAGAAAATGTTAATTTTTGTGCTGTTACAATAGCTTATAAAGAAACAAAAGTAATTGAAGGTTTTCCTTATACTTATAACATTTTTGTAACCTATACACTTTTTGAAAACGATATTAATTTATCTATAAAAATAAAAAATACAGATGCTAAAACCTTTCCTTTCACTTTAGGTTGGCATCCTTATTTTTTAAGTGATGATATAACTAAAAGTTCTTTAAGTTTTAAAAGTGATAAAAAAATTGAATTCAATGAGAATTTAATTACAAAAAAAGTGATAGATCATATAACTGAAGATGAATTTAAAATTGAAGACAAACAATTAGATGATTGTTTTATCCTAAATTCTGATGTTGTTCAATTTAAAACACCAACATATCAGCTAGAAATTTCTACAGATAAAATAGAAAACTATTTGCAATTATACACACCAAAAGGGTTGCCTTTAATAGCGATTGAACCAATGACAGGTATTTCTAATAGTTTTAATAATAAAATAGGATTGCAAGTTTTAAAACCAAATGAAACGTATTCTATAACTTGGAATGTAAAATTCAATAATAATTAAATCCACAATAATGAGCGCACAACTAATAAAAGATGTAAAAGCGAAGTTTTTAAAAACTTTTAATACAGAACCGATTCTTATTTTTTCTCCAGGTAGAATAAATATTATTGGAGAACATACAGATTATAACGGCGGTTTTGTTTTTCCTGCGGCTGTAGATAAAGGTATTGCTGCTGCAATTCAAAAAAGTGATTCTGGTTCAAGTACCGCAATTGCTTTAGATTTAGATAGCACAATTAAGTTTGAATTAGATAAATTAAAACCATCTAAAGAAGGTAGTTGGGAAAACTATGTTTTTGGTGTGGTTGCAGAAATACAAAATAGAAATAAAGTTGTTGGCGATTTTAATATCATTTTTAAAGGAAATATTCCAGGAGGAGCAGGAATGTCATCATCTGCAGCTTTAGAAAATAGTGTAGTTTTTGGTTTAAATGAATTATTTGATTTAGGCTTAACAAAAACAGAAATGATTTTAATTTCCCAAAAAGCAGAACATAATTATGTGGGTGTAAAATGTGGAATTATGGATCAATATGCAAGTATGTTTGGTATTAAAAACAACGCATTATTGTTAGATTGTAGAACCATAGAATCTAAACCTTATGAAATTGATTTTAAAGATCATCAATTAATGTTGATAAACACAAACGTTAAACATAGTTTATCAGATAGTGCTTATAATGATAGACGTTCTGCATGTGAAAGCGTTGCAAAAATCTTAAATATTGAAACTTTAAGGGAAGCATCCGAAGAAGATTTAGAGGCAATTATAGACCAAGTTACGCCAGAAAATTATCAAAAAGCGTTGTATGTAATTCAAGAAATAGAAAGAACTCAAAAAGCAGCCATTGCAATTGAAGAAAACGATTTGGTTACTTTAGGTGCTTTAATTTATGCGTCTCATAATGGTTTACAAAATCAATATAAAGTAAGTTGTGAGGAATTAGATTTCTTGGTAGATCAAGCTAAGAAAAATAAAAATGTGTTAGGAGCAAGAATGATGGGTGGTGGTTTTGGTGGTTGTACAATTAATTTAATTGCAAAAACCGAAGCAAAATCTTTTGCAGAATCTGCATCTAAAGCATTTAAAAATAAATTTGATAATGAGTGTTCTGTGTATTTTATAGAACTTTCTGATGGTACACATTTAGTAAAATAATCAACTAAAAAAGATATAAAATGGAAAATACAAATTTACAAGATTACTCACATAAGAGATTTAATATATTAACTGGCGAGTGGGTTTTGGTGTCTCCACACAGAGCAAAACGTCCTTGGCAAGGTCAAAATGAAGAAATATCAACAGAAAAAAGACCTGCTTACGACGAAAGTTGTTATTTATGTGCAACAAATACACGTATTAACGGTGAAGTAAATCCTGATTATAAAGACGTATTTGTTTTTACAAATGATTTTGCAGCACTTCAAAAAGACTCACCTTCTTTTGCAGTAAATGATGGCTTGTTTAAAGCACAAAGCGAAACAGGTATCTGTAAAGTTATTTGTTTTAGCCCAGATCATTCTAAGAGTTTGGCACAAATGGAAGTTGCAGACATTAAAAAAGTGGTAAATGCTTGGCAAAAAGAATACAAAGAATTAGGTGGAATTGATGGCATTAATTATGTTCAAATTTTTGAAAACAAAGGAGCTGTAATGGGTTGTAGTAATCCACATCCTCATGGTCAAATTTGGAGTCAATCTACATTGCCAAATGAAGTTGATAAAAAAGATCAGCATCAAAAAGCGTATTTCGAAAAAAATAAAACGAGTCTTTTAGGTGATTATTTAAAACAAGAATTAGAAGCTAAAGAAAGAATTATTTTCGAGAATGATGATTTTGTTGTGTTAATTCCTTTTTGGGCAGTTTGGCCTTTTGAAGCAATGATTGCTCCTAAAAAAGCGCAAAAAAATATTTTAGAATTATCTGATAGTGAAGCCAAAGATTATGCTGAGGCAATTTCTGTAATCACGCAAGTGTATGATAAGTTGTTTAATACTTCTTTTCCGTATTCAAGCGGAATTCATCAATCGCCAACAGACGGAGAAGAAAACGAGCATTGGCATTGGCACATGAGTTTTTATCCGCCTTTATTAAGAAGTGCAACAGTTAAGAAGTTTATGGTTGGTTATGAGATGTTTGGTTCTCCTCAAAGAGATATTACGGCAGAAATTGCAGCTAAAAGATTAAGAGATTTACTATAAATAGTTAAAAACATAAAGTGATAAAGCTTTAAATATTGCAGAATTTTAAGGGATTCTGCAATTTGTTTAGCTATTATGTAGCATAATTTGGTATTTTTACTTAATCCATAAAAATTCATAAAGTTTTTTAATAATATTTGTAAATACCAATTTAATCTTTAGATTTGTTGCTCACAAAGAAAAATTAAAATGTTAAATAACAATTTTACACGTTTCTATTTCTACTTTTATTTTTACAATAAAAGAAGAGACTTTGTATCGTGTTATTAAGCATCACATATAAAATATAAAGTCTCGAATCTAATTCGAGGCTTTTTTTTTGACATTATTTTAAATTAATGAATAAAATTATTGCCATACAAGGAGCTCAAGGCTCAAATCATCATAAGGTTGCATGCGACTTTTATGGGGAATCTGTAAAATTAAAAGAATGCATGTCTTTTGATGTTTTAGTAGATTGTCTTTTAGATAAATCTGCAAACCTTGGTGTCATGGCTTTAGAGAATACGATTGCAGGTTCTATAATACCTAATTATGCATTAATTGATAATCATAATTTGCACATTATTGGCGAAGAATATTTAAATATTCATCATCATTTAATGGCTTTAGAAGGTCAAAGTCTTGCAGACATTAAAGAAGTTTGGTCACATCCAATGGCATTATTACAATGTAAAGAATTCTTTAAAAAACATCCACATATAAAATTAGTAGAAGATGTAGATACTGCAGAAGTTGCAAAAAGAATAGCGAAACAAAATTTAGTTGGTATTGCAGCAATTGCTCCAAAAATTGCAGCAGATATTTTTAAATTAGTTGTTATTGAAGACGGAATTCAAACCATAAAAGACAACTCTACAAGATTTGTAATTGTTCAAACAACAAAACCAGAAGAAGATGAAAATGTAAATAAAGCATCAATTAAATTTCAATTAAATCATAAAAGAGGAAGTTTGGCAGCCATTTTAAATGCCATGAGCGATTGTAAAATGAATTTAACTAAAATACAATCTTTACCAGTAATAGATACTCCTTGGAAATATTCTTTTTTTGTAGATGTAACTTTTGAGGATTATAAAGACTATCAAAAAGCATATTCTTTGATAGAAATTATGGCAGAAGATTTTAAGGTTTTAGGAGTTTACAAAAACGGAAGAAAATAACGAAGTTATTATGATACAACCAGCTAAAAGATTAGATACAGTTAAAGAATATTATTTCTCTATAAAATTAAGAGAAGTAAGAAATTTAGTAGCTGCAGGAAAACCAATTATCAATATGGGAATTGGATCTCCAGATTTGCAACCACCAGCAAAAGTTATTGAAGCAATTCAAGGAAGCTTAGCAGATGCAAATGCACATAAATATCAATCATATCAAGGTTTGCCAGAGTTAAGGATGGCAATTGCAGATTTTTATAAAAATAAATATGCAGTAGATTCAAATCCAGAAAACGAGATTTTACCTTTAATGGGAAGCAAAGAGGGAATTATGCATATTTCTATGGCTTTTTTAAATGAAGGCGATCAAGTATTAATTCCCAATCCAGGCTATCCAACATACACATCAGTAACAAATTTAGTCGGAGCAGAACCACTTTTTTATAATTTAAGTGATGAAAATAACTGGCAACCAAATTTTGAGGAATTAGAAAATCAAGATTTATCAAATGTAAAATTAATGTGGGTAAACTATCCACACATGCCAACAGGCACAAACGCAACGATTGAAACGTTAGAAAAATTAGTGGCTTTTGGTAAAAAACATCAGATATTAATTATTAATGACAATCCGTATAGTTTTATTTTAAATGATAAACCTATCAGTATTTTACAAGTTGAAGGCGCAAAAGATATTGCTTTAGAGTTAAATTCTTTAAGCAAAACCTTTAATATGGCAGGTTGGCGAGTTGGTATGGTTTTGGGAAATGCTAAATACATCAACGAGATTTTAAAAGTAAAATCTAATATGGATTCTGGTATGTTTTACGGAATTCAAAAAGGAGCAATAGAAGCTTTACAACTTTCTGATGATTGGTTTGCTTCTCAAAATAAAATTTATGAAGAACGCAGAAATTTAATTTGGCAATTGGCAGATAAATTAGATGCTACTTATAATAAAAATTCAACGGGTTTATTTGTTTGGGCAAAAATTCCTGAAGGAAAAAAATCTGAAGAAGTTACAGATGCAGTGTTGTATGAGAATGATATTTTTATCACACCAGGAACTATTTTTGGTTCACAAGGAGAAGGATATATTCGTTTTTCATTATGTGTAACTACAGATGTAATTAAAGAAGCAATTAGTAGGTTTTTAGTTATTGGCAATTAGCCATTAGCAAAAGTAGAATAGCTAATAGCAAAAAGCTAAAGGCGAAAAGCGGAAGAAATGAAAAATATTTACATGATTGGTATTGGTTTAATTGGCGGTAGTTTTGCTATCGACATTAAAAAAAACAATCCAGATGTTGTAATTCACGGAATTAGTAGAAAAGACGAAACCTTAAATAAGGCGTTAGAATTAAAGCTAATTGATAAAAAAGCAACTTTAGACGATTTAGAAAATGCAGATTTAGTAATTGTTTCTATTCCGGTTGATGCTACCGTAAAATTATTGCCAACAATTTTAGATAAAATCTCTGATAATGGATTGGTTGTAGATGCTGGATCAACAAAAGAAGCAATTTGTAAAGCAGTTGAACATCATCCAAAAAGAAGAAATTTTTTAGCATGTCATCCAATTGCAGGAACAGAAAATTCTGGACCAACAGCAGCGATTTCTGGCTTATACGTTGGAAAAACGAACATTATTTGCGAAGTAGAAAAGACAACTTTTAAGCTTCAAGAAAAAGCTTTAGAACTTTTTAGAGCCATTGGAATGCGTATTAGATACATGGACCCAGTTTCTCATGACAAGCATATTGCGTATGTTTCGCACTTATCTCACATTAGTGCATTTATGTTAGGTAAAACGGTCATTGATAAAGAAAGAAACGAGCGCGATATTTTTGATATGGCAGGTTCAGGATTTGCGTCAACAGTTCGTTTGGCAAAAAGTTCGCCAGCAATGTGGACACCAATTTTTGAACAAAATAAAGCCAACGTCATAGAATCGTTAGAAGAATACATCAATAATTTACAACATTTTAAAGAATTGATGCAACAAGATAATTTCTCAGACATTTTTAACGAAATGGAGAACACAAATTATATAAAACAAATTTTAAACGGCATAAAATAATAAGCCACAACAAGTAGAAAAATGGAGAATACAAAAGAATTAAGAACATGGTTGGACGATATGAAATTAGATCATCCACTAGTAATAGCAGGGCCTTGTAGTGCAGAAACCGAAGAACAGGTTTTAAAAATAGCACACGAATTAAAAGATTCTGATGTAAATTATTTTAGAGCGGGAATTTGGAAACCAAGAACAAGACCAGGAAATTTTGAAGGTGTAGGTGCTTTAGGTTTAAAATGGTTACAAAAAGTAAAAGCAGAAACAGGTATGAAAACCTGTACAGAAGTTGCCAATGCAGCACATGTAAAATTAGCTTTAGAGTACGATGTAGATTTATTATGGATTGGTGCACGTTCTACCGTATCTCCTTTTATTATGCAAGAAATTGCAGAAGCATTAGAAGGTACAGATAAAATTGTATTAGTTAAAAATCCAGTAAATCCAGATTTAGCTTTATGGTTAGGTGGTATCGAAAGATTATATACTGCTGGAATCAAAAATTTAGGAGCAATTCACAGAGGGTTTTCAACATACGAAAAAACGAAATATAGAAACACTCCAGAATGGCAATTAGCTATCGAGTTTCAAAATAAATTTCCGGATTTACCATTAATCAACGATCCTTCTCATATTACAGGAAATAGAGACATGGTTTTTGATGTTTGTCAGACTGCTTTAGATTTAAACTTCGATGGTTTAATGATTGAGACTCATTACGATCCAGAAAATGCTTGGTCTGATGCAGCACAACAAGTTACACCAGATTCTTTAAAGAAAATTATGCAAGACTTAAAAGTTAAAAAAGAAACTGAAACTGCAGTTAGTTACAGAGAACCTTTAGAAAACTTAAGAGCTCAAATTAACGTTGTAGATGATCAATTAATCGATTTGTTAGGAAAACGTATGAAAGTAGCAGACCAAATAGGTGAGTTAAAGAAAGAGCAAAATGTTGCTGTTTTACAATCACGTCGTTGGAACGAGATTTTAGGAAACATGGTTATGGAAGGTAATAGTAAAGGTTTAAGTGAAGAATTTATATTAAAAATGTTTAAAGCAATTCATCAAGAATCAATAAATCATCAAGAAAAGATTATTAACGCATAATAATCTGAGAAGATTATGCTGAACTTGTTTCAGTATCATTATCGATTTATATTTAAATGCCTTCAAGTTTTTTAAAATTTGAAGGTATTTTTTTTGGGCGTTACCAAGCAAAAAAGCTTGGTCAGGCTTTCACACTCGCTTTTTTTGTAGAAAAAACAAAAAAGAGCTCAAACAATTGCTCAATCCTTAACGCAAAAGCGAACTTTAATAAGGAAATTTTTAGAACTATTACTTTAGAATTTTTACAAATCTCATAATATTTACAAACCTCACAGGTTTACTTTTCCACAAAAAGATGTTTTCTATCATTCAATGTGTGGAAAAAAAATGGTTTTTCTAAAACTGTCACTTCGAGTGAAATTTCTTTTTCAGAAATTTTGTATCGAGAAGTTTTTTTTAATTCATGATTTCATACCAATTTCAATCCAATTTTTCTTAAATCAATTTTAATTCTGCATCTTTGTAGTAATGACAGGAATCGTATACAAATCTACAGGAAGTTGGTATCAAGTAAAATCTGATAACGAAGAATTTTACCAATGTAGAATAAAAGGAAAATTCAGAATAAAAGGCATCAAAAGTACCAACCCAATTGCAGTTGGAGATAAAGTTGTGTTCGATTTAGAAAAGAAAGGAGGTGAAGAAACAGGCGTTATTAAAAAGATTTTAGACAGAGATAATTTCATTGTTCGTAAATCTGTAAACCTTTCTAAGCAAATACATATTATTGCAGCGAATATCGATCAGGTTTTTTTGCTGATTACGATTGATAATCCACCAACTTTTACGGCGTTTATAGATCGTTTTTTAGTTTCTACAAGAGCGTATAGAATAGATACTATTCTAGTCTTTAATAAAATAGATTCGTATGAAATTGAGCAAAGAGCAGAAATTTTATATTTAAAAGATATTTACGAAAAAATAGGTTATAGATGTATAGAAGTTTCATCAACAGAAAATATAAATGTTGATAAAATTAAAGAACTAATGACTGGTAAAACATCGATGTTTGTTGGTCATTCTGGCGTAGGGAAATCTACTTTAGTAAATGCAATTGAACCTACATTAAATTTAAAAACCAAAGAGATTTCCGATCAACATAATCAAGGAAAACATACCACAACGTTTGCAGAAATGTTCGATTTAAGTTTTGATGCTAAAATTATAGATACGCCAGGAATTAAAGGTTTCGGAATTGTAGATATCGATAAATATGAATTAGGAGATTATTTTCCTGAGTTTTTTGAAATGAAACAACATTGTAAATTCAATAATTGTTTGCATTTAAAAGAACCAAATTGTGCGGTAAAAGAAGCTCTAGAAACCGAAGAAATTTCTTGGTCCCGTTATAAAAGTTATCTTCAAATTTTAAACGGAGAAGAAGAATCTGAACATTACAGAACAGATATTTGGGACGGAGAAGAAGACGAAGTAGATTAAAATATGAAAATTGTAATTCAAAGAGTTTCTGAAGCAAGTGTTACTATTAATGAAATAAAAGTAGCAAACATCAAAAAAGGATTGCTAATTCTTTTAGGAATTGTAAATGAGGATACTCAAGAAGATATTAATTTTTTAGTAAGAAAAATAGCAAATCTTCGCATTTTTAATGATGAAAATGAAGTGATGAATAACTCACTTTTAGATATAGCTGGAAATGCAATTGTGGTGAGTCAGTTTACATTGCAAGCTGCTACAAAAAAAGGAAACAGACCGAGTTATATAAAAGCTGCAAAACCGGATGTTGCAATTCCGCTGTACGAGAATTTTGTAAAATCCTTAGAAAAAGAATTGAATAAAAAAGTACAAACTGGCAAATTTGGTGCAGATATGAAAGTGGCTTTACTAAACGACGGACCAGTTACCATTATTATCGATTCTAAGAATAAAGAATAATTTTCTATGGATTTTATTGATGTGCACACACATACTTTTTCTTCGGATAAAAATGTGTTTTCAATTGTAAATACCTATCCAAATTCATTGAATTTTTCGCAACCTTTTTCAATGGGAATTCATCCTTGGTTTATCAATATTGATAAAATTGAAGAAGAAATCTTACTTTTAGAAAGTAAATTACAAGATAAAAATTGTGTCGCTTTAGGAGAATGTGGTTTAGATAAACTAATTGATGTAGATTTTGAACTTCAAAAAAAGGTGTTTAAAAAGCAAATTCTATTATCAGAAAAATATAAAAAACCATTGATAATTCACTGTGTAAAAGCATATCAAGAAATTATTGAAATTAAAAAAGAAATACAACCAAATCAAACTTGGGTTTTACACGGATTCAATAAAAGCAAACAATTGGCAGAAAGTTTTATCAAAAACGGAATACTACTTTCTTTTGGCGCGGCAATTATCAAAAGTAAAAAGTTACAAGAAGTGTTTTTAGAAATTCCGATTTCCACCATTTTATTAGAAACTGATGATTCAAAATTAGAGATTCAAGAAATTTATCAGAAAGCATCAGAAATAAAAAACATACATTTAAAAGATTTGCAAGAGGCAATTCATCAGAATTTAAAAATATATTTATAAAATGAGTTGGTTAGAACGCACAGAATTATTAGTACAAAAAGCAGGATTAGAAAAATTACAAAAAGCTAATATTTTAATCGTTGGTTTGGGCGGAGTAGGTTCGTTTGCAGCCGAGTTTATAGCAAGAGCAGGAGTAAATAAAATAACAATTGTAGATGGCGATGTTTTTGATGTCACCAATAAAAACAGACAATTAACGGCATTAGATTCTACCATAGGGAAATCGAAAGCACAAGTTTTAGCAAGGAGATTAAAAGATATAAATTCAGAAATTGAATTGACAGTTTTAGAAGAATTTTTATCACCAGAAAGAGCTTTTGAAATCGTATCAGAAGAGTTTGATTACGTTTTAGATTGTATCGATAGTATTACTCCTAAAATTAATTTAATAGTTGCCGCAAGAAGAAAAAAAGTAAAAATAATTTCTTCTATGGGAGCAGGAGGTAAGTTAGATGCTACGAAAATTAAGATTAAAGATATTTCGCAAACTAAAAATTGCACAATGGCAAGAACTTTGCGTAAAAGATTAAAAGAACACAAAGTTGATAAAGGCATAAAAGCTGTATATTCGGAAGAATTTCAAATTGCAGAAAGCCTAAAAATGACTGATGGATTAAACTTCAAAAAATCTTTTTATGGTACAATAAGTTATATGCCAGCTGCTTTTGGATTGCAAGCAGCTGCTTTTGTAATTAATGAAATTATAAAAAAGTAATATTTATTTCCCTTGGAAAATAAATTTAATGTATATTTGCCATGGAAAATAAAAAACCATTAATCTAAATTTTAAAAAAAATGAAAAAAATAATAGTATCATTAGTTTTAGTTGCATCAGTTTTAACTGGTTGTAAAAGTGAGAAAAAAGAAAAATTAGCTGTAAAAGAAGTAGTAGAATTTGAGGCAACAACATTAGAAAAATATAATGTTGATACAGAAGCATCAGTTTTAAACTGGAAAGGAACAAAACCTTTAGGCGCACACGACGGAGTTGTTTCTCTAAAAAGTGGAAGTTTAATTATTGAAGAAGATGAATTAATTGATGGAGAATTTGTAATTGATATGAATTCAATTGTAAATGTTGATATGAAAGGAAGCGCTGGAGCAGGTAAAATTGAAGCTCATTTAAAATCGGCAGACTTTTTTGATGTAGCTACATATCCTACTTCAAAATTTGTAATTACAGACGTAGAGGAATCAGAAGATGGAAAATTGGATGTAACGGGAAATTTAACAATAAAAGACGTTACAAAAAGTATTACAATTCCTGCAACGATTTCTACTGAAGGTGGAGTAACTACTTTTGAAAGTAAAACTTTTAATGTGAATAGAACAGATTATAACGTAAAATATAAATCAAAATCTTTCTTTGATAATTTAAAAGATAAATTTATTGACGACATTATGGAAATTTCTTTTGTTGTAAAAACAAAAGCATAACATTAATAAAAAAGAATTTAATAATTTAAAACTATAAAACATGAAAAATCAAAAAGCTGATAGACCTTGCGGATGTGGAAATACAGAAGACCCAAACGGAAACTGTGATGGATCACATGTAAATAAATAGTAAAAAATTTATTTCATAAATTTTAAACCCAAAACATCTGTTTTGGGTTTTCTTTTTTTAAATTGCAGTGCTATTAAAGAATTTTTATGATAAAATATATTTCCCCAACACTACTGCTACTTTTTCTTTGTACAACTTTCTATTCTCAAGATATAAACTATTCTGCGCTTCTAATTCCTGTGGAATTAAAAGAAAATGCGAATGCAGTTGTACGAGATAATTCCGTTGAAATTACAATTGAAGATGTTAATAAAATGACTGTAAAAAAAAGAAAAGTTGTTACAGTACTTAATAAACTTGGTGATGTTGATGCAGTAATTTCTGAAAGTTATGATCAAGATACTAAAATAAATGATTTATCAGCTAAAATTTATGATGCGTTTGGTAATGAAATAAAAAAATATTCTAAAAGAAAATTTGAAGATATAAGTGCTGTAAGTGGTGGAACCTTATACTCAGATTCTAGAGTAAAATATATCGATTACACACCGGTTTCTTATCCTTATACGTTGGTTTTCGAATCTGAGTATGAAACAGAAACAACGGGTTTTATTCCTTGGTTTTTTCCTGTGAATGGATATTTTGTATCCGTTCAAAAAAGTAGCTTTACTTTCAAAAATCCGAAGGAAATTCCTTTTAGAAAAAAAGAAGTCAATTTTGAAAATTATACTATAAAAACAACGAATTCTCCTTCCGAATTAACGTATGTTTTAGAAAATGAGAAAGCATTAAAATATGAAAATTCATCAGTTCATTATAGAGAAATTTTGCCAAAAGCCATTTTTGCTTTAGATAAATTTTATTTAAAAGGTGTTTATGGAGAATATGCTAACTGGAGTGAATTTGGTAAATGGATGAACGAAAAACTACTTACTGATAGAGACATTTTAGAAGAATCTACCAAGCTTAAAATTAGAAAATTAGTTGAAGGAGTTGAAGATCCCATTGAAAGAGCAAAATTGGTGTATCAATTTATGCAAAATAAAACACGTTATATAAGTGTGCAAGTTGGTATTGGTGGTTGGGAACCTATTGCTGCAAATCTAGTGGATGAGGTAGGTTATGGAGATTGTAAAGGATTAACAAATTACACAAAAGCATTGATGGATGTTGCCGATGTAAAATCGTATTATACAATTGTGTATGCTGATGAAAAACGAGATATTGATAAAGAATTTTCGTCTATTCAAGGAAATCATATTATTTTAAATATCCCAAATAAAGGCAACGACATTTGGTTAGAATGCACAAATCAAACAATGCCTTTTAATTTTTTAGGCGATTTTACTGAGGATAGAAATGTTTTAGTTGTAACACCTGAAGGCGGCATTATAAAAAGAACACCAGCCTATAAAAACGAAAAAAATCTTCAAATTACAAAAGCAACAATAAATTTTGATGAAGCTGGAAACTTAAAAGCAACTTTAAAAAGAACATCAGAAGGAATACAATATGATGATAAGTTTGGGTATGATACTTTTTCCGATGAAGAATTGACGAAAATTTATAAATCGAATGTTTGGAGTTATAATAATAATTTAGAAGTTGCGGAAATGGTTATCAATAATGATAAAGATTCTATAAAGTTTACAGAAAATTTAAAAATAAATATTTCTGATTTTGCTACTGTAAATGAAAAGGAATATTTATTTAGAGTAAATGTATTTAATGCTATAAATCAAGTGCCAAAAAGGTATAGAAAAAGAAAACTGCCTTTACAGATTGTTAGAGGTTATCAAGATATTGACGAATATATTATTAAAATTCCTAAAGAATATGCTGTAGAATATCTTCCAGAAAAAAAGGAAATTAAAACGCAGTTTGGTAGCTATGAAATGAGTATTTCTAAATTAGATGAAAACACCTTATATTATAAAAGAACAATTATTATTCTTGCAGGAACTCATCCAAAAGAAGAATATGAAAAATATAGAAGTTTTAGAAGAACAACAGCAAAATTAGAAAATCAAAGAATTGCATTAATAAAGAAATAGTTATGATTAAGAAAATTGCATTCACATTATTTGTGTTCACTCAATTAGCAACATTTGCACAAGATTACAAATTCGGAAAAGTATCAAAAGAAGAGCTACAAGAAAAATTTTATCCTTTAGATTCAACAGCAGATGCTGCTTATTTGTATAGAAGTAGAAATACATATTATGAGTTTTTACAAAGAGAAGGTAGGTTTCAAATAGTGACAGAAATACATGAAAGAATAAAAATTTATAATAAAGAAGGGTTTAATTATGGAACAAAATTAATACCTTTTTATAATCCAGAAGGTGAAAGTAAAGAGTCTGTAAGTTCAATTAAAGGATATACTTTTTCTCTTTTAAATGGAAAAGTTGAAAAGACTAAATTAGCTAAAAAAAATATTTTCGAAGAAAAAAGAAACAAATATAGAAGCGAAAAAAAAATTACAATGCCAAGTATTAAAGAAGGTTCAGTAATTGAAATACAATACACTTTAACCTCACCTTATACAAGAACTATTGATGATTTAGTTTTTCAATATAATATCCCAGTTAAAAAACTAGACTATGAGGTTACAATACCTGAGTATTATGTTTTTAGTCAAAGAACAAAAGGATATCATTCTATAATTCCGAATCAAGAATCAAAAAGTAAGAATTTAACTTATACAATAAAAAATATTGGTAGACCAACAGGTATTTCTACTGGTGCAAGAGAAGCAAGTAATACCACATATAGTTATGAGAAATTTAGTTACGAAATTTTAAAATTAAGTTTTAATGATAAAAATATACCAGCTTTAAAAAATAATGAACCTTTTGTTAACAATATTAATAATTACAGAGGTGGTATGGAATTTGAAATTAAAGAAATCAACTTTACAAAACTTGGTGGAGATAGGAAATTTTATTCTTCAGATTGGACAGATGTTAGTAAAGAAATTTTTAGATCTTCTTCTTTTGGTAGTGAGTTAGATAAGTCTAGTTTTTATAAGGACGATTTAAATTCATTAAGCTTAGAAGGAAAGTCTGATATGCTTAAAGTTGCTACTATCTTTCAGTTTGTAAAATCAAGAGTAAAATGGAATGGTTATTATGATAAGTATACATATAATGGTGTTAAAAAGGCGTACAAGGAAAGAGTAGGTAATGTTGCAGACATCAATTTAATGTTAACTTCTATGTTGCGTTTTGCAGGTTTGGATGCAAATCCTGTTTTGGTAAGTTCTAGAGGAAATGGTATTCCGTTATTTCCAACAATAAAAGGTTTTGATTATGTAATAGCTGCTGTTACTTTTAAAGATAATACATATGTACTTTTAGATGCAACAGAACCTTATAGTTTACCAAATATTTTACCAGAAAGAGCTTTAAATTGGGATGGAAGATTGGTTAAAAAAGATGGTAACTCTTCTTGGATAAATTTAACTTCGGAAAAGCATTCTTTAGAGGAAAACATGATAATGATAAAAATTAATAACGAATTAGTAACAGAAGGTTATGTTAGAACAAAGTTCGATAATTTAAAAGCATTAGATTTTAGAAGAAGTTACAATCACATAAAAGAAGAAAGCTTAATTACCAATTTTGAAGAAAATAACAATGTAGAAATAACAGATTTTAAGATTCAAAATAAGGTAGATTTAAGTAAACCCATTGTTAGAATGATAAAATTCTCTAGTAATGATTTAATTGAAGGAATAAATGGTAAATTATATATAGAGCCTTTGCTATTTCTAACAAAACATAACAATCCTTTTAAATTAGAAGAAAGAAAGTTTCCAATAGATTTTACAGCTTCTTGGAAAGAATTAAATAGAGTTACAATCGAAATTCCATTAGGCTATAAAGTAGAAAAATTACCAGAAGTTTTGGCTATTGCTTTACCAGATAATATGGGCGTTTTTAAATATCAAGTTTCTCAAGTTGGTAATAAAATAAAAGCAATTTCTGTTTTACAATTTAATAAACCTTTAATTGGTGCACAGTATTATAAAGATTTAAAAGATTTCTTTGATAAAACTGTAAGCAAACAATCAGAAAAAATAGTGTTAATTAAAGAGTAATGTTTTTTACTACAAGTTAATTGCGGTTGTATTTTTAACTTGTTCTATGGCAAAAATACTGTGCGTACTGCCAATATATTTTATGGCTGTTAATTTAGAAACCATAAAATTTCGATATTCTTGCATGTCTTTTACGTAGATTTTTAAAATATAATCAAAATCGCCACTTACATGAAAACATTCAGAAACTTCTTCTAGTTTTAAAATTTCACGCTCAAAAGTAGTTACATATTCTCTAGAATGTTGAATTAATTTTAAATGACAAAAGACCAAAAAAGATTTTTCAATTTTATTTTTGTTGATAATCGCCACGTATTTATCAATCACTTTTTGATTTTCTAGTTTTTTAACACGCTCATAAACAGCAGTTATAGATAAGTTGAGGTGTAATGACAATTGTTTTGTAGTCTGTTTACTATCATTTTGTAATAAATTGATGAGTTTTTTATCTATAGAATCTAATTGCATACTTAAATTTTATCTAAAAAATGATTTTTAATGAATTATTTTTGGTTTTTAAAACTAATAAATAACTCAAATTTAGAAAAATAATCTATATATATAGTTTTATGTTGATATAATTTCTATTTAGTTGTTGATTTGTGTTGAACTTAAAATAACTACTCATGAGCTTTAATCCAGCAGATAATATTCAAGATTTACAATATTATGGAGAATTTGGAGGTGTAAATCCATCAATTTCAGATTCGTCTACATTTACTTTTTTATCAGCAAAAACAATGTTTGATACTTTTGAAGGAAATGCAGATGGTTGTTATTTATACGCTCGTCATTCAACGCCGAGTAATTTATATTTAGGCAAAGCTTTAGCAGCAATGGAAGGCACAGAAACTGCAAATGTATCAGCATCAGGAATGGGCGCAATTACACCAGTAATATTACAGATTTGTGGTGCTGGTGATCATATTGTTTCTAGTAGAACTATTTATGGAGGAACATACGCTTTCTTAAAAAACTTTTCGCCAAGATTAGGTATCAAAACTACGTTTGTAGACATTACAAAATTAGATATTGTAGAGGCTGCAATTACTAAAAATACTAAAGTTTTATATTGTGAGGCAGTAAGTAATCCGTTATTAGAAGTTGCAGATATTAAAGGTTTATCAGTTTTAGCTAAAAAACACAATTTAAAATTAGTGGTTGATAATACTTTCTCTCCGCTTTCAATTTCACCCGCAAAATTAGGTGCAGATGTGGTTTGCCATAGTTTAACAAAATTTATAAATGGTTCTTCGGATACCGTTGGAGGCGTAGTTTGTGGAACGCAAGAATTCATAAATGATTTACGAAATGTAAATGACGGAGCGTCTATGTTATTGGGTTCAACGATGGATAGTTTAAGAGCTTCATCCATCTTAAAAAACATGCGAACTTTGCATATTAGAATGAAGCAACACAGTTTTAATGCTGCTTATTTGGCTGATAAATTTCAAGCAGATGGATTAATAACAGTGTATCCAGGTTTAGATTCTCATCCTTCTCACAATCTTTTTAAAAGTAGTATGAATACCGAATTTGGTTTTGGTGGAATGTTAACAATTGATGTTGGTACTTTAGAAAAAGCAAATGAGTTAATGGAATTAATGCAACAAAAAAATATAGGAAATTTGGCTGTGAGTTTAGGTTTTTATAGAACATTATTTTCTGCTCCTGGAACTTCAACTTCTTCAGAAATTCCTGCGGATGAACAAAAAGAAATGGGACTTTCTAAAGGTTTAATTCGTTTTTCTATCGGTTTAGATAATGATATTGAAAGAACTTATCAAATGATGAAGTCTTGTATGATTGAAGTTGGTGTTTTGTAGTTCTCGTTAAGTTTCAAGTTAAAAAAGTGTGTCATTAAAATGTCACACTTTTTTGTTTTTTTGAATTTATATTTTTTTAGTTTCACTAACCACTAACCACTAACCACTAACCACTAACCACTAACCACTAACACTAACACTAACCACTTTTTCTAAACCCCTTTTAAGCGTTCAATAAACTTGTTAAAATCTTCTTTATTTGGTGGTGATCGGTCAAAAGGTAAAATATCCCATTCATTATCTTTATTATAAATGGTAAAGTTAAAAATAGACGTATTTGCATCATCAGGATTTAACATTGGATATCTTAAATCTACATATTTATAAGTGCCTATTTTTTCCTTTTTCGAGATATTGTAATACTTATTGCTAAACCAAGTTAAGGTTTGTAAATTAGCATTATTCATATCAAGTAAATCATGATTTTTTTTAACAGTAATTACTTTTTCTGATATTGATTTTTTATCCAACAAAGAATAAAAAGTTAAATGATAATTTTTATCAGTTTCTGCAACTGCGTACCACAAAATATTATTTAAAATTGTGGGTTGTGCAGAAAATCGAGTGAACTTAATTCCTGCTTTTTCAAAAGACTTTTCAAAAACAGCATCCATATAAAATTTATTAAATACTGTAAAAATCATATAAACAGAACTTATGTAAATTCCTGTTTTTAACCAAAAGGTTCTTTTTTTACTTTTTCTGTGGATGAACATTAAACTAATCATACATATTAAAAACGGAATAGTATAAAAAGGGTCAACAACAGCAATATTGTTAAAAGCAATTCTGTAACTAGAAAAAGGCGCAAATAGTTGTGTGCCATAAGGTGTAAAACAATCTAAAATGGGATGTGTAAAAATAGCCCAGAAAAATAGCCAAATCCAGTTTTTTAAAGTTGTTGATTCTTGTCTTTTACCAGTATTATATAGTTTGTAAGTTATCCATCCAAAAACAAAACAAGCTAAAATTGCAAATAAAATAGAGTGCATAAAACCTCTATGAAAAGCCATTGCTTGTATTTCATTGCCGTATAAAAGTCGCCCAATAAAAACATCTAAATCTGGAATTGTGCCACCAATTGCACCAAATAAAAGTGCTCTATTTCCAATCTTTTTACCAAGAACAGCTTCGCCACAAGCAGCACCTAAAACAATTTGAGTTAATGAATCCATAAGCGCAAAAATAAGTGAAGCAATTTGATTTGCATAATATTATGTAAAATCGTAACATTACAAATCAAAAAAAATAGAGAATGCAAGACGATAAAAATTTATCAAAAATAAAGATTGAAGATCAGGGAATTATTGTAAATAAAGAGTTAAGTCTATTAGAATCTTTAATTCCTGTAGTATTTTTGATGAGTATGTTAGCGTATAATATCTTTTTTGTAGAAAGTCAAGAATGGTTTGGAGCTTATACAAATCAATATATTTTATTAATGGGCGGAATTGCATCTGCAGTTGTTGGTTTTTATAATAAAGTATCGCTAAAAAGAATGTTTACAGAAATTTGGGAAAACTGGAAAAGCGTTTTTGTGCCTATTTTAATTTTATTTTTAGTTGGTGCTTTAGCAGGAACTTGGCTGGTAAGCGGTATTATTCCTGCAATGGTTTATTACGGATTACAAGTGTTAAGTCCAGCAATATTTTTGCCAGCATCAGTAATAATTGCAGCAATTATATCTGTAGCAACAGGTAGTTCTTGGACAACTTCTGCTACTGTTGGTATTGCTTTGGTTGGAATTGGAAGTGCACTAGGAATCCCAACTGGAATGATTGCCGGAGCAGTAATTTCTGGGGCTTATTTTGGCGATAAAATGTCTCCTTTATCAGATACAACAAATCTGGCGCCAGCGATGGCAGGTACAGATTTATTTACACATATTAAATATATGGCATATACAACTGTGCCAACATTAATAATTACGTTAATCGTTTTTACTATTTTAAGCGGAACAATTGATACAAACGGAAATGCAGATATTAGTAATTTACTAACAACTATAGATCATACTTTTTACATTTCTCCTTGGTTATTTATTGTGCCAGGTGTTGTAATTGCAATGATTGTAATGAAAACGAAACCGTTAGTTGCTTTAGCTATTGGTGTTATTTTAGCGGCTGTTTTTGCTTTTATTTTTCAATCGGATGTTTTAAACGGAATTTCTGATTCTAATTTTAGTGCAATAAGTAAAGCTGTACTTACTGATGTTCAAATAGAGACTGATAATGATAGTTTATCAGAATTATTTTCTTCTGGAGGAGTAGAAGGAATGATTTGGACCATTTTATTAATTATTTGTGCTATGGTTTTTGGTGGAATTATGGACGCAATTGGTGCTTTGGCAAAAATTACGAAAGAATTATTATCTGTAGCAACTTCTATTTTGGGTTTATTTGCAAGTACAGTAGTAAGTTGTTTGGGGTTAAATGTAATTGCTTCAGATCAATATTTGGCAATTGTAATTCCTGGTAAAATGTTTAAAAAAGCGTATCAAGATAGAGGTTTAGCGCCAGAAAATTTAAGTAGAACTCTAGAGGATTCAGGAACTGTAACTTCTGTTTTAATTCCGTGGAATACTTGTGGAGCATATCAATCTGGAGTTTTAGGAGTTTCTGTTTCTGATTATTTTGTGTATGCAATTTTTAATTATTTAAGTCCAATAATGACTTTAACGTTCGCAGCTTTTAGTATTAAAATTAGACAATTAGCTAAGAAATAATATGATTGATATTGCTGTTGTTTCTGATGCAATAAAACTTACCGAAATTGCTTTAAAATCTAAATCTTATTGGGGATATTCTGATGAATTACTTAAAAGTTGGACGCATGATTTAACGGTTTCCGAAAAAATGATTCAAGAAATGATAGTTTGTAAATTTATTTCTGATGATAAAATAATTGGTTTCTATATTTTAAATCAGCCAAAACAAAAATCAATTGAATTAGAATTTTTATTTGTTTTACCTAGTTTTATTGGTAAAGGAATAGGAAATCAGTTACTACAACATGCTTTTATAAAATCTAAAAAATTAAATTGTAATCGAGTTACTTTATTAGCAGATCCTCATGCAGTTTCTTTTTATGAGTCTAAAGGATTTATAATAATTGGTAAAAAAGAAAGCGCTATTGTTGGTCGTTTTTTGCCTTTATTGCAAAAAGATTTAGAATAATAGAAATCAAAAGTAAAACCCAAGGCGATCCATGAAGCAAAACGTCAAACCAATCTTGAGCTTGCATTGCATGTTCTCCAGAAAAAGCATTTCCACCTAAAATCCATTGAATTTTACCTAAAATATGTGGCGGATTAAAAGGCGCTAATCCTAAAGTTAAACTTGCAATTAAGAAAAGTTTCCAGTTATGTTTAAGTTGATTTTTCATGTAATATGAGTTTATAAATTTTAGTTTATTGCCAGATTTTAGCTTAAATAAACCAATTCCAAACTAATCCAAAACGTACTGTAAAATCTCTGTAAGGATAGTTTGGTGCAGAAAAATAATTTTTATCAGAAAAACTAGAAGTTATGTTGTCTACTTTTAGATACAAACGCGTTCTACGAACTTGTGCATTAAAGAAAACATCAAAAGTAGGATACCCAATTTCTTCATTGTTTTGTATCGTAAACTCTGCCAATAAAGGATTGTATGCATTTTCATTATACTTTGTAAAATACTTAAAAGTAACTCCCATATTTACCAACATTGGTTTTCCTTTAAACCAATAATCTGTATAATAAAAAGTGTTTCTAGTTACAAACTCCGGAACTCTAAAAACAGAACTTCCACTACTAACATTTTGATACATTAGGGTATTATCAAGAGCTAATTTCCAGAATTTAAATTCCCTGTTAGCTTTTACTTTTAAATAAGTAATCTGATTTTCAAATTGTTGTGGTGTGTTATTTTCATCAAAATAGGTATAATTATCAATATTGGTGAAATTTAAAGTAGCATTTATCCATTTAGAATTAAAAGTAAAACCTAGATCTCTTGTGTTTACATTACTAAAATCGTTTTCCCAATTGTAATCGTCGTAGTTACTTTGATGTAATAAAGTATTAAAATTTGGAGATTTAGAACTAATTAATAAACTTCCTTTTACAGTAAAAAGACTATCATTTTTATATAATGCTTCACCTTTTAAATAATTACCAGATAACCTTCCAGAACCAGGTGTTAAAGAAGCATCTGCATTTAATTGAAATTTTTTAATTTTTGCATTCCAATCTGCACCAACAGAAATGGCACTTCCTTTTAATTTTAATTTATCAATTGTACTATTACTGTTTAAAATTGAGTCATATCCGTAGGAATAACTAGTGTAATTTGCTTTTGCTTTAAACTTACCTAAAACGTATTTTGAGTTAAATTCTAAGTTAATTTCATTATTAGTAATCTTACTTGTTGCATTTTTATCAGTTGCTTCAGTTGCATTTATTTCACCAAAAATATCGGTAGTTTCGGTTCCTTGTGTAAAATTGTAACTCTTGCTTTCATTGGTAAAAATATGACCAATTTTTAAGTTGCTAAAGTCTTTATTGTTGATGGAATCTTTGCTAGAAATTAATTTATAACTATGTTCTAAATAAGTTCGATTGCTGTCAAATTGATTTTCTGCATCATCTAAATTCACATCCAATCTTGCACGCGTGGTATAATCTGGGTCATCAGAAATAAAATTTTCTAATGAAGAAGTTGTTAAACCGCCACTTTCTTCATTAAAAAAATCTTGACTTGTAAAATGTCCTCTAATTTCATATTGATTTTCTTTAGTTGTGTAATGAAAAGTTCCTCTAAAATTACCGTTACTAGCTAAAGATTGCCTGTAAGCGCCCAAAGAACGCAAACCTTTATAAGAAGCAGAAACGTTTAATCTTTTAGAGAAGTTTAAAGTAAAAAGCGCATCTACAACTTGTCCTTGTTGTAAACCAGTTCTGTATAAAATTTCTGTAGTTGGCGTAGGAACTTCATAATATTTTATGTCTTCAATTTCAAAATAACTAAACTGTTTTGCGGTAAAACCAATATCAGGAAACTGTTTTAAATTATTAAAACTATAACCTAAATTATTAAAAGTTTGCCCTTGATTATGAAACTCTAAAAGTTCAAAATTATCTTTTCTTAAATAATTAAATTTGTATTCTTTTTTAATCGATAAAGTTGTGTCGATGTATGTGGTAACTCCTTTATGAGAAAAGATTTTATAATCTGTATATTTGGTTTTTCCAGAAAGTTCAATTTTTGTTCTCCCAGAGATTATAGAATCATTATCGATTCCGTTAAGATTGGTGTATTCATTCTGCAACATTCTTTTTTGAGAAAAAGTATTTGTAGCAGTGAGTAAAATTAAGACTAAAAAGAAAAGGAATTGTTTGTTCATCATATATTATACAAAGGCAAATGTAAAATAATTAAACGAAAATATTTGTTAATAATTATGATGAAATCTGTTAATTTAAAAATGTTGCTTCAAATTTATTTAAGATTCAAAAGAAATCTCATTCTTGTAAAAATGGTAATCTAAAAGAAAAAGTTTTCTTTTCTTTGTAATATGTTACAATCTAATTTTAGTGGTTTTACTTTAGAAGCAGGCACAGACGAAGCTGGCAGAGGTTGTTTATGCGGTCCAGTTGTTGCTGCAGCAGTAATTTTACCTAAAGATTTTACACATCCTTTTTTAAATGATTCTAAGCAATTATCAGAAAAAAGGAGGGAAGAATTACGTCCATTTATCGAAAAAAATGCAATTGCTTTTGGTGTTTCTTTTGTTTGGCAAGACGAAGTTGATAAAATAAATGTGTTACAAGCTTCAATAACAGGAATGCATAGATCGATCGAAGCACTAAATATTACACCAGAATTTATTATTGTTGATGGTAATAAATTTAAAGATTATAAAGAAATTCCGCATAAAACCATTGTAAAAGGCGATGCAAAATATTTAAGTATTGCAGCGGCTTCTGTGTTAGCAAAAACCTATAGAGATGAATATATGGCAAAGATTCATCAAGAATTTCCTATGTTTAATTGGGTTAAAAATAAAGGATATCCAACCAAAGAACACAGAAATGCAATTCGAGAATTTGGGGCAAATATCCATCACAGAAAAACATTTCGATTATTGCCAGAACAAGTAAAATTAGATTTGTAATTTTTTTAGAAGCTATTTCCTGCTTTCACTACTCGCTTTTTTTGCTTCAAAATAGCAAAAAAGAGCTCAAACAGACCGTTCAATCAGGGCTAAGTCTGCTTTCTATCTTTTAGCATAATCTTAGTTTTAACCTGTTTTTTGTGCATTATAATTTAAAATAAAAAATTGTTCATTTGATTACTGATAAAGGTTACCTATCAACATAAATACAACTTAATTTATTAGAAACTTGTAATATAAAATGGAATGCACCTATGAGAAAAAATCAGAAAAACTATAAAAATCAACCTTATATATTTAGAAAAAAAAGAAAGAGAATCGAAACGCTATTTGCTAAATTTTGTGATCAATTTGTGATTAGAAGAAATTATGTTAAATCTCTTAAAAGGCTTAAAAATAGAGTGTTATTTAAAATAACTACGCTCGCTGTAATTCAATAAATCAATAAGTTTATTTTTAACAGAAATATCAACAATATTAAAATTAGCATTATTTAAAATGCACAACAGGTTAACTATATTTTTTACTACCTTTATCGTCACTTTTAATTTTAGAATATTTAACTATATGCACGTTGCAATTGCAGGAAATATTGGTGCTGGTAAAACCACACTAACACAACTTTTAGCCAAACATTATAAATGGAAACCTCATTTTGAATCTGTAGATGAAAACCCTTATTTAGATGATTTTTATGGAGAAATGGAACGCTGGTCTTTTAACTTACAAGTTTACTTTTTAAACAGTCGTTTTCGTCAAATAGTAGAGTTAAGAGAAACTGGAGAAAACATTATTCAAGATAGAACCATTTATGAGGATGCACATATTTTTGCACCCAATTTACATGCAATGGGTTTAATGACCAATAGAGATTATCATAATTATAGCTCTTTGTTCGAGTTAATGGAAAACATAGTTTCTCCGCCAGACTTATTAATATATTTACGTGCAGATATTTCAACTTTAGTTGGGCAAATTCATAAACGTGGTAGAGATTATGAAAACTCTATTAGTATCGATTATTTAAGTAGATTAAACGAACGTTATGAAGCTTGGATTTCTACCTATACAAAAGGTAAATTACTAATTATAGATGTAGATAATTTAGATTTTGTAACAAACCAAGAAGATTTAGGATATATTATTGATAGAATAGATTCACAAATAAATGGTTTATTTTAAAAAATAAACATATAATTATATAAAAAAGTAAAGAGACCGTGAAAACGGTCTCTTTTTTTGTGATAAATCACTCATGATAGATAGTCCCCCAACTTTCTATCAGATCTTAAGTTGAGAATTATTAACTCAGTACTTCAATTTTATTATCTACAATTTCCTTAATAGGAATTATAACTTTCTTATTTTCTGATATTAAAACTACAGATATATTATCTATAGATTCTATTACTCCTTCTAAATTATTTGTTTTAATTTTATTGCCTACTTGAAGATTTTTTCTAGAATAATAACTAAATAATAATCTTTTTATTATATCTCTTGATCCTAAACCAAAAGCTATTGTAAAAGCTAGTAAAATCGATGCAAATATAATAGATAAATTGTTAGTAATCAAGTCTGTTTTTACATCTGCTTGATTAAGTGCTGTAACGCTTACTATTATTGAAATTACATAGAAAAAAATGTTCCCAACAAGGCTTCCTCCAGTTAATTCTAACGAAGAAAACATGGCCGAAATTGCTTTTCTTGCAATATTTGCAATATAAATTCCAATGGCAAATATAAGTAAAGCACTAATTAATTTTGGCAAATAAGCAATTAAATTACTTAATTGTTCAGAAATCATTTTTAAACCAAGTAACTCAGATGCGATTATGATAAAAATTAATATAAGAATCCATTTAATGGCAGTTACTATAATCTTCGTTGGTTGAATTTTTATTGCAGAATTTCCAAAAATTTCATCAACATTTAATTTTTCTGGTAAGCTGTCTATTTTTGTAAAACCTAATACTTTTTTAATACTAAATAAAATAACTTTTATAAGAATCCATCCAAAGATTAAAAAAACAATTCCTTTTAATAATTGAGGTAAAAAATCGACGATATTATTCCATAGATTTTGTAAAAAACTAAAATCAAAATCTGCCTGTTGCATAATTAATAGTGCTTTCATTATATTTAATAAATTTGGTTATTTTTTCTTTTTTGATGTACTTCCTATTAAAATATCACCAATAGTACTTGGGTATTTTACCAAAAACAGATCTGCAATATCCATAGTAAGTTTAATCATATTAATATCATCTAACACCTTCTGCTTTAATACTTCAGGAACTTCTTGATGTTGCAATATCTCTTTAAATGGGTTACTCATATTTACAATTCTTCGTACACACTAACAACTTTTAACTTAGCTCTTTTAAGACGCATTTTAACAGCACTTTCTCCAATTTCTAATGCTTCAGATATTTCTTTAATAGTCATGTCATCTTGATATTTCATTAAAAGAATCATTTTTTCCTTTACATCTATCAAAGCAAATGCTTTAGCTAGGTTTTCAGATTTTAATTCAAATAATTGCGCATCTTCAATGTCTTCTATGTCATCATCATTATCTTTTACTTGATCTGTAACAACTGTAACTCTTTCTTTCTTTTTATGATCATTTCTTTGCACATAATTTACACAGAAATTATATGTAAAAGAATACAACCACGTAGAAAACTTAGAGTTTCCTTTAAAAGTTTTTAGTTTTACAAATAATCTAATAAAAACATCATGTGTTAAATCTTCTGCTTCCTCTTTATTCTTAGAGAAACCATAACACTTATTATAAACTACTTTAGAAAATCGATCATATAAAACAGCAAACAATTGCGAGTTGTTTGTTTCTACTATTTTAAAGACTAAATCTTCATCAGATAATTTTTGTATGCTACTAGTTTTCAATACTTCTTATATTTTGGACACAAAGTATATATTTAAGTCACATAAAATAATTAAAAAAGTTAGACAGCTAAATTTCCTCGTTAATAAGTCTGATTTTTACTTTAAGAAAAAAAGAATTTTTTATTTTTTGTAACATTTATATAAGTTCCTACGTATAAGTAAATGTAGCAATACATTAATCCTTTAAAAAGTTATAGAGAATTAGATGAGACAACTTAAAATTACCAAGCAGGTTACGAATAGAGAAACTGCGTCGTTAGACAAATATTTACAAGAGATTGGAAAAGTAGATTTAATTACTGCTGATGAAGAAGTAGAATTAGCACAGCTTATTAAAGCTGGCGATCAAAGAGCATTAGAAAAATTAACAAAAGCCAATTTAAGATTCGTTGTATCTGTTGCAAAACAATATCAAAATCAAGGATTAACATTACCAGATTTAATAAACGAAGGAAACTTAGGTTTAATTAAAGCAGCAAAACGTTTTGATGAAACTCGTGGATTTAAATTTATATCATACGCCGTTTGGTGGATTCGTCAATCTATCTTACAAGCATTAGCAGAACAATCTAGAATTGTACGTTTACCGTTAAATAAAATTGGTTCTATCAATAAAATTAACAAAATGTACGCTTTCTTAGAGCAAGAAAACGAAAGACCTCCAAGTCCAGAAGAAATTGCTAAGAAATTAGACATGACAGTTAATGACGTAAAAGAATCTATGAAAAATTCTGGCCGTCACGTATCTATGGATGCTCCTTTAATTGAAGGTGAAGATTCTAATTTATATGATGTATTAAACTCTGGAGAATCTCCAAACCCTGATAGAACATTATTACACGAATCTTTAAGAATCGAAATTAACAGAGCCTTAGAAACATTAACTCCTCGTGAAGCAGATGTTGTAAAATTATACTTCGGTTTAGGTGAACACCAACCAATGACTTTAGAAGAAATTGGTGAAACTTTCGATTTAACTCGCGAGCGTGTTCGTCAAATTAAAGAAAAAGCAATTAGAAGATTAAAACATACTTCTAGATCTAAAATTTTAATGACATACTTAGGCTAGAGGTCGCAAACCTCTTTTGGTATTTCACTTATGCTTTTAAAAAGTGTAAAACATATATAAAACTCTCAAATTCATTTTGGGAGTTTTTTTATTTGAAGCTATTTCCCGCTTTTCACTATATCTTTTTTGTAAAAACAAAAAAGGATGCCGTTTCAATCGGGGCTAAACTTGTTTATTAACTAATTGCTTTAAATAAAATTTTATCTTTCTTTATCACAATTACGAATTAATTACCTTTGCAAAATAAATTTACAACACAACAACAAACTAATGAGTAATTTAATTGCACCTTCAATTTTAGCAGCAGACTTTGCAAACCTACAAAGAGATATAGAAATGGTAAACAATAGTGAAGCAGATTTGTTTCATATTGATATTATGGATGGCGTTTTTGTGCCAAACATTTCTTTCGGAATGCCAGTTTTAAAAGCAATTACAAAACACGCTACAAAACCAATTGATGTACATTTAATGATTGTAAATCCAGATCAATATATTGAAATTTTTGCAGCATTAGGCGCAAATATTTTAACAGTGCATTATGAAGCTTGTACACATTTACACAGAACAATTCAAGCAGTTAAAGCAGCTGGAATGAAAGCTGGTGTTGCTTTAAACCCTCATACGCCAATTGCAGTTTTAGAAGATATTATTGAAGATTTAGATATGGTTTGTATTATGAGTGTAAATCCTGGTTTTGGTGGACAATCATTTATAGAAAACACGTATAAAAAAGTAAGTCAGTTAAAACATTTAATTGAATTTACAGAATCTAATTGCCAAATAGAAATTGACGGCGGAGTTACGAATCTAAATGCAAACAAATTAATTGAAGCTGGAGCAAATGTATTGGTTGCTGGTAGTTATGTTTTTGGATCAGAAAATTCAACAGAAACTATTGCAGATTTAAAAAATATTATATCATAATTGTTATACTCAAAACATATAGGTTTTGGGAATTTTAGAGGCAGTAATTTTTTTCTTTTTCAAGGCAAAATTTCAAAGCATAGCTCTAGCTATGGTTTAAAATTTTAACACAAAAAAATAGAAAAAGAACAAGTATAAAAACCAAAAATCTATTTGTTTTGAGTAAATACACAGTTGTAGACATAGAAACCACAGGAAATGGATAT
This sequence comes from Polaribacter sp. KT25b, assembly GCF_900105145.1. Taxonomy (NCBI): domain Bacteria; kingdom Pseudomonadati; phylum Bacteroidota; class Flavobacteriia; order Flavobacteriales; family Flavobacteriaceae; genus Polaribacter; species Polaribacter sp. KT25b. Next base: position 497,490 of record NZ_LT629752.1, read on the forward strand.
AAAGGTTCTAAAATAACCGAAATATCCATTTTTGTTTTTGATGGTAAAAATATTGTTGATGAATTTACATCATTGGTAAATCCTGAGCAAAATATTCCTGCTTTTATAACCAATCTTACAGGCATTACAAATGCAATGGTAAGAAATGCACCTAAGTTTTATGAAATTGCAAAAAAGGTAGCCGAAATTACGAAAGACACAATTTTTGTTGCTCATAATGTAAATTTCGATTATAATATTATTCACGAAGAATTTAAAAACTTAGGATTCGACTTTAAGCGAAAAAAACTCTGTACGGTTCGTTTATCAAGAAAGATAATTCCTGGTTTAAGTTCTTATAGTTTAGGAAACATTTGTACATCAGAAAATATTCCTATTAATGGAAGACATAGAGCAAAAGGAGATGCAGAAGCAACTACAGAATTGTTTAGAAGATTAATAGAAAGAGATGATAATTTTACTATTAATTCTTTTTTAAATCCTAAGTCTAGACAAGCAACATTACCGCCTCTGTTAGACAAAAAAATAGTTGATAATTTACCTGAAAAACACGGTGTTTATTATTTTAAAAATATTGATAAAGAAATTATTTATGTTGGTAAAGCTAATAATATAAAACAACGAGTTATCAGCCATTTTTATGACAAAAAGAAAAAAGAGCAAACTATGTGTTTAGAAATTGCTGATATTTCTTTCACAAAAACAGGTAGCGAATTGTTGGCGTTATTACATGAATCATCAGAAATAAAACATATATATCCAAAATTTAACAGAGCACAAAGAAGAGCATCCGAAGCTATAGGATTATTTTCTTATGAAGATCAAAGAGGTGTTATACATTTGGCATGGAATCGATTAAAATTAATTCCTAACCCAATAATGAAATTTTATTCTGTTGCAGAAGCCAGAACTTACACAGAAACGCTTTGTAAGGAGTTTGAATTATGCCCAAAATATTGCCATTTACAAACCAACGTTGCTAGCTGTTTTCATTATCAAATTAAAGAATGTAAAGGTGTTTGCAGCGATAAAGAAGCTGTAGAAGATTATAATATTAGAGTAAGAAGAGCAATAAAATCTGTAGGAATTGGAGCAGAAAATTTAGTAATTAAAGAAAAAGGTAGAACTAAAAACGAAATTGGTTTTGCTTTAATTTTAAATGGAATTTATCAGGGTTTTGGTTATGTAGATATTTATCAATCTAGAGAATTAGAGAATCCAGAAGATTATCAATTTTTTGTAGAGCCTAAAAAAGATAATAGAGATATTCAGAGAATTATTACAGCTTATTTAAAGAAAAAAGAGGCCTTATAAAAAACCTCTTTTTAACTAATAACTAACTAAATAACTAAATAACTATTTTTAAAACTATAATTGCTTTACTAAGTAATTGATTAAATCGGTAGTAGTAACAATACCCACTAATTCATTATCTTCAACCACTGGTAATGCATGAAATTCTTTTTGAGATAATAACTCTGCTACGTCTTTAACGGTAGAATAAGGAGGAACTGTATAAAGATTTTTAGTCATAACTTGTTGAATTGTAAATATGTCATAAACAAAATTCTCAACATCCTTTTCATCATCAGAAACATCTGCGTAACTAATTCTAAGTAAATCTGTATAACTTAACATCCCCACAATTTCTTTGTTTTTAACTATAGGAATATGTTTTATTTTATGTTCTTTAAATATTTTTTCTGCCTCTTCTAAAGTATCATCAATACTTAATGTTACGACACTTGTTGTCATAATTTCAGAAATGGGGATTATTTTTTTCATCAGTATGTATTTTAATTCTGATACAAATTTCTATAAATTATTGATTTTAAAAGATGATTAATATCATTTTTCAAGATTTTTATGTTTTTTATAACATAAAAAAACCTCAAAACAAATTTGTCTTGAGGTTACTTTAATGTGACCGTGAAGGGATTCGAACCCCCAACCCTCAGAGCCGAAATCTGATATTCTATCCAGTTGAACTACACAGCCAAATTTATATTAAAATTTAACTCATTAAAACCTTTTTTACTAAAGTAGAAATAGTTTTACCATCTGCTTTACCAGCTAATTCTGCAGAAACAACTCCCATAACTTTACCCATATCTTTCATTCCAGAGGCACCTAATTTTTGTATTGTAGCAATAACTACTTCTTCAATTTTTTCTGCTGATAATGCTTCTGGTAAAAATTGTTCTAAAACAGCTAACTCAGCTAACTCAGGATCTGCTAAATCTTGTCTACCTTGTTTTATAAAAATAGCTGCACTATCTTTTCTTTGTTTTACTTGCTTCTGTATTATCTTAATTTCTTGTTCTTCTGTCAATTCTGTTTGAACACCAGTTTCTGTTTTTGCTAATAAAAAGGCAGACTTAACAGCTCTTAAAGCTTGTAAAGCAACAGTATCTTTTGCTTTCATAGCTTCTTTCATCTTATCCATTACTTGTTTTTGCAAATTCATTTTTTAAATATTTTATGATTTTAATAAATTTATTTCTTTTTCTTTTTAACTTTTTTTAGAAATAGAATATTGTTTGTATAATCTATAAATGCTTTTCCTTTTTGTAAAATATCGGCTCCAATAATTCCATGAATTTCATTAGCATTATGCTGTGTTAATGCCAAATTTACATGCGATAAGTTAAACAAAACTAAATGACAATTTTTTGTAGTCCAATCTCCAATTTTAAGATTATTATTTTCTGATAGCTGAGTTTCCATATCTGTTGCACCTGCTCCAGCAGCTTTGGTTTCACTTACTTGCGCATCTAGCTTAAAATATTCAATCATATCTATACCAACACACGAGTTAGAAGCACCTGTATCTAAAATAAATTGGCCTTTAACACCATTTATTTTAGCTCTCAATTCTAAATGATTTGTAGCAATTTTCTTTAATTTAATTTTAACGTACTTTTTCTTTTTTAAAATTTTTTGAATACTTTTCATAGTAGAAATTAAGTACTCAAAAATACAATTTAATCATTTGATAAAAAACCTAGCAGAGCATTATTTAATATAATTATAAATATTACAGATAAAACAGATTTGTAATAAGTGCAAATAATTAGTATTTTTAAAACATAAATAATTGATAAATGATGAAAACGACAAGAAGATTAGAAGCTGCATTAATAAAATTATACAATGCTTATCATAATAACAGATTAAAACCAGAAGATTGTACTGCATGCGCAGTAGGTAATATTTTAGATAATCATGATAGTTGGAAGCATTTATCTGATAAACATGGTTCTTTACAATTGAGTTATGTTGGTCAAGTTCATCAAAATTTAGGGAGAAAATTTAATGGTTATTCTCCACAAGAAATTTTACAAATAGAAAAAGTGTTTTTAGATTCCTGCGGATTTAAAACTCCTTTATGTCATTATAATCCTAAACCAAAAAATCATTCTTCTAATGAAGTATTATTTAATGGTTTATGCAAAGTTATAGAGCTGCTATGTGCTTTTGATGACATTCCCTATATTCTAGATTATTCAAAATTATTTGAACAAGAAAACGGAGAACCTGTATATCATTTAGAAACTTTTTTAGCCTAAAAAAAACCGACACATATTAGTATCGGTTTTCTCTATCTTTAGTTATAAAAGTTCTGAATTAGTATCAGAATTTAACTTAGATTATCCTCCAAAATCATCAAAACGGATGTTTTCATCTGATAAACCAAAGTCTTCTCCCATTTTTTGAACAGCATTGTTCATTAATGGTGGACCACAGAAATACAATTCTAAATCTTCTGGTGATTCATGGTGATTTAAGTAGTTTTCAATTACACAATTATGAATAAACCCTACAAAACCATCTCCAGCTTCATCATTAATATCTTTCTTCACTATCCAATTATCTGCCTCTAAAGGATCTGATAATGCAATAAAGAATTTAAAATTTGGAAAATCTTTTTCTAATGCTCTAAAGTGTTCTATATAAAATAATTCTGCTTTAGAACGCCCTCCATACCAATATGATACTTTTCTACCAGTTTTTAAAGTTCTGAATAAATGATATAAGTGAGAACGCATTGGTGCCATACCAGCTCCACCACCTACATATAACATTTCTGCTTCAGATTCATTTATAAAGAATTCTCCATAAGGCCCAGAAATAACACATTTATCGCCTTTCTTTAAGTTAAAAATATATGAAGATGCTACTCCAGGGTTCACATCCATCCAGCCACCTTTTGCTCTATCAAAAGGAGGTGTTGCAATACGCACATTTAACATAATTTCTCTTCCTTCTGCTGGGTAAGAAGCCATTGAATATGCTCTTTCTACAGTTTCAGTATTTTTCATAACTAAAGGTCTAAGTTTAAACTTATCCCATTCAGCTTCAAATTTATCTGGAGTTTCGTGCTCTTCTGGATGTGCCGTAATATCCATATCAGAATATTTAACTTCACACGGAGGAATTTCAATTTGAATATATCCACCTGCTTTGTATCCCATATCTTCAGGAATCTCAACTACAAATTCTTTAATAAAAGAAGCTACATTATAATTTCTTACAACTACTGCATCCCATTTCTTAATTCCGAAAACTTCTTCTGGAATAGTTATATTCATGTCTTGTTTTACTTTAACCTGACACGCTAAACGAATTCCTTCTTTTAATTCTTTTTTTGTAAAGTGTGGTACTTCAGTTGGCAATGCTTCTCCACCACCTTCTAAGACATGACACTCACATTGTATACAAGAACCACCACCACCACAAGCAGATGGTAAAAATATTTTCTCGTTTCCTAATGTTGTTAAAAGTGAACTACCAGAACCTACTTCAATTTTCTTTTCTCCATTAATGGTAATTGTTACTGGACCAGAAGGAGATAATTTTTGTTTTACAAACAATAATAAAGCTACTAATACCAGTGTTAATATTAAAAAAGCTGTTACTGTTGCAATAATGGTCCCTGTTGTACCTGCTGCTAATATCATGCTACTATTGATTTATATTTGTGTTTTCAGCTACAATTTCTTTAGCTTCTTTTTTAATTTCCTTTTTCTCAATTTTAGCTTCTACTTTTGGTTTTGCTGCTTCCTCTTCATCACCACCAGTTAACATTCCCCCAAAACTCATAAAACCAATAGCCATTAATCCTGTAATGATAAACGTAATTCCTAAACCTCTTAAAGCAGGGGGAACACTTGAATATCTAATTTTTTCACGAATTGCAGCGATTGCTAAAATTGCTAAAAACCATCCAATTCCAGAACCAACACCATAAGTAAGTGCTAAGCCTAAAGTAGGAATTTCTCTTGATTGCATAAATAAACTTCCTCCTAAAATTGCACAGTTTACAGCAATTAATGGTAAGAAAATACCTAATGAATTGTATAAAGAAGGTGAGAATTTTTCTACGATAATCTCTACCAATTGTACCATAGTTGCAATTGTTGCAATAAACATGATAAATGATAAAAAGCTTAAATCATATTCTGCATACTCTGGACCTAACCAAACTAATGCGCCTTCTTTTAAAATATATTGATCTAACAACCAGTTTAAGGGTACAGTTACTGCTAATACAAAAATTACAGCAGCTCCTAAACCAACAGCAGTAGATACTTTTTTAGATACAGCAAGGTAAGAGCACATTCCTAAAAAGGTTGCGAAAACCATGTTATCTATAAATATCGATTTGAAAAATAATTCTATATGTTCCATATTTTTTTCAATTATCAGTTATCAGTAATCAGTTTTCAATGTTATGTTCATTGATAAGTGAACACTGATAATTGGTTTTTTAATTCTCTTCTATTAATGATGTATTCTTAGTACGTTGTATCCAAATAATAATTCCTACAACGATTAAAGCCATTGGCGATAATAACATAAATCCATTATTTTCATACCCTATTGCATATAATCCCGTTTTTTCTATTGGATCTCCTAAAACTTTAAATCCTAATAAAGTACCAGAACCTAATAATTCTCTAAAGAAACCAACAATAATAAGAATTAAACCATAACCAGCTGCATTACCTATTCCGTCTAAGAAAGATCTCCATGGTTTATTAGCTAAAGCAAAAGCTTCGAAACGTCCCATAATAATACAGTTTGTAATAATTAACCCAACAAAAACAGAAAGTGTTTTACTTAGTTCATATTGAAAAGCTTTTAAAACTAAATCAACAATAATAACCAAAGTTGCAACAACAATAAGTTGCACAATAATTCTAATTTTTGATGGTATAACATTACGTAATAATGAAATTACTACGTTACCAATTGCTAAAACTGCCATTACTGATATTGCCATTACAATAGAAGCTTTTAATTCTGCAGTAATTGCTAATGCAGAACAAATACCTAATACTTGAATTGTAATTGGGTTATTATCCAATAATGGATCTGTAATTAATGCTGCGTCTTTTTTTGATAAAAGTCCCATAAATTATTTTTTTAATGATTTAAAATAAGGTACATATAATTTTAAATCAGATTTTATCATGGCAGTAACACCATCACCAGTTATTGTTGCACCAGCAATTGCATCTACTTCATAATCTGTTTTTTCTTCGTTCTTTGGATCATTGTTACCTTTCTTAACAGTAATTCCTTTAAATTCTCCAGAATCTGTCATTAAGTGTTCCCCAATAAAATCATCCATAAAAAAACGTTGTTTAATGTTTGCACCTAAACCTGGTGTTTCTCCTTTATGGTCAAAATATGCTCCCTGAACAACCATATTTTCATCCATAGCTACATAACCCCAAATTGCATCCCAAAGACCTTTTCCTCTAATTGGAGTTACATAAAATGTTTTTCCATCTTTTTCTCCAATAAATAAAGGTAATCTTCTTTCATTTCCTGCTTTTGCAGAAGCTTGTTCTTTTTTAACATCAATTAAATAAGCTTTATTATCTTCAGTAACTTTATCACCTTGAATAATTATTTGCTTTTTAATATATTTTAAAAACTCGGTTCCGGCAACATCTGTAGAAACAAAGTTTGCACTTGTACCTTCGTTTTCATTAACACCCATTGCATAAAGGATGTTTTGCTGCTTCTCTATTCTTTTATTTTCGTCGATATTAGGTTTTAAAGACGAAGCCAAAAATGCCAATAACGACCCAACAATTAACACCATTACTACGGCGAAAATGATTGTATATGAATTACTATCTGTTCTCTTACTCATAATTAGGCAGTTTTAACTTTAGTACGTTTTAATCTTCTTTTTACATTTCCTTGAATCACATAATGATCTATCGTTGGTGCAAACACATTTAACAATAAAATTGCTAAAAATACACCTTCTGGATATGCAGGATTAAATACACGAATCATAATAGATATAAAACCAATTAAGAAACCGTAAATCCATTTTCCTTTATTTGTTTGTGATGCTGTTACAGGATCTGTAGCCATATAAACTGCTCCAAATGCTAAACCACCAATCATTAAATGTTCCCACCAAACTGTATTCATTAATCCGTAAAATTTACTAGATTCTGTAATAATATCTGCTGCTACAATTTGATTAAAAATAAAGCCCATTACTGCTGCTCCCAAAAAAGTTGAAACAATAATTCTCCAACTTCCAATTTTTGTAAAAATTAAAAAAGCTGCTCCTAAAAGAATTAGGAATGTTGAAGTTTCTCCAACAGAACCTGGAATAAATCCAAAGAATTTATCCCAATTAGAGTAAATTACCTCGCTGTTTTGAGCATAACTTCCTAAAATGGTTTCACCAGAAATTGCATCTGCTGTTCCTGCTCTTTCTACTGCTTGATATACCCAAACTTTATCTCCAGACATCCATGTAGGATATGCAAAAAACAAGAATGCTCTAATAGTTAATGCAGGATTTAAGATATTCATCCCAGTTCCTCCAAAAACTTCTTTACCAATTACAACTCCAAATACAACTGCAACTGCTAGCATCCAAAGAGGCGTATCAATAGGTACAATTAAAGGAACTAACATTCCTGTTACTAGGTATCCTTCTTCTACTTCATGACCTTTAATGATAGCGAAAATAAATTCAACTCCAAGACCAACACCGTAAGAAACAATTACTAATGGTAATACTTTTATAATTCCAATCCAAAGGTTATCTAACGTAAAAAAGTTAGCTAACACATCTGCTCTTAAAGAGCTATCTATAGCTGCATAGTGTTGATAACCTGCATTAAACATTCCAAAAATCAAACAAGGAATTAAAGCCAAAATTACCGTATTCATGGTACGCTTTAAATCGTCTGCTGCTTTTATATGTGTTCCTCCGTGAGTAACATCATTTGGTAAATATAAAAAGGTATGGATTGCATTAAATGCAGGTGCCATTTTAGTTCCTTTATATTTCTCTTTTAAATTATGTAAGTTTTGTTTTAAGCCCATAATCTTATCCTAATTCTTCTCTCATTAAATCTAAACCTTCTCTAATTATTTTCTGATGAGGTTGTTTAGACACACAAATAAATTCTGTTAGTGCAAAATCTTCTGGAGCTATTTCATAACCACCTAAAGCTTCCATTTCATCTAGATCTTTATACATAAATGATTTTAGAAGTTGCATTGGATAAATATCTAAAGGAAAAACCTCTTCGTAAGAACCTGTTACAACAAATGCTCTATGTTCTCCATTTGTGTTCGTATTTAAATTATATCTCTTGCTTGGTGATAACCAGGAAAAAGTTAACGCTCTAGAAGTAGAAACCTTATTAAATACTGGTTTTGTCCAACCAAAAAATTCATAATCGTCTCCTTCTGGAATTGCAGTGATTTGGTTATCATAATACCCTAAGAAGCCATCTTCTTTTACTTGAGTTCCTGATAAAACATTACCACTTATAATTCTTGTGTTGTTGTTATCTATGTTATTTGCAACTATATCTGCAATATTTGCTCCTGCAATTGCAGTTACATATTGTGGCTTATTAAATTTAGATCCTGTTAATGCTACTGTTCTTGTCGCATTAAATTTACCTGTTAAAAGTAATTCACCAATAATTACTAAATCTTGCGGAGATACAACCCAAACAACTTCACCTTTATTAATAGGATCAATTTTTGCTATTTGAGTACTAACATTTCCTGAAGGATGTGGGCCAGAAACTTTATGAAGTTCTATACCATTTAATTTTGCAAATGAAGAGTTAGAATTAGCACCAACAGAAACATGAACTTTACCATCGGTAAGTTTAGAAACTGCGGTAATTGCTGCTTGTAATTCTGCTTGTTTATCTGCTAAAGTATAATCTAAATCTGCTGCTAAAGGCGCACTTGCATATGCAGATACAAAAATAGCCTTTGGAGCTTGATTTGGATTTGCAATAACATCATAAGGACGTTGCTTTATAAATGGCCAACAACCTGAAGTAAATAAATAATTCTTAACTTCTTCTGCAGACATTTTTGCCGCATCTTTAGTTTCAAATTGTTTATATTCTTGAGTTGTATCAGCAGCAATTTTCATCGCTAATACTTTTCTTCTTGCTCCACGAATTATCTCTACAACTTTACCAGAAACCGGACTAGGAAATAAAATACGTTCATCACTTTTTGAATAAAAAAGTGTTTCACCAGCTTTTACAACTGCTCCTTCTTTGGCAATAAGTTTAGGTGTAATTCCATGAAAATCTACTGGTTTAATTGCGTAAACAGCGCTTACAGAAGTGTTTGCGGTGTTTTTCTCTGCAATACCAACAAGCTTAATATCTAAGCCTTTTTTAATACGAATGTCTTTTGACATAGTAAATTTGGAATATTTAGTTATCTAAAAAAATCATGCAAATTTAATGTTTTTAACCATTATTGATGATGTATTTTGAATTATATATTTAATAATAAATCTTATTTATATTTATTCTAAATAAATATTTTTAATGAAAACGATTTCGTTATTTAAGTTAAAAAACCTCATATCTTAAAAAAGACATGAGGCCTGAACAAAAAAATAAGTAATTTTCTATTTATACAACCTTAATTAAGAAAAAGTTTGGTTAGTTATTTAGTTGTAAGTATAAAAACGCTAACAAAATACATTAATCTATACGAGAGCTTTACTTTTTTTTTATCTAACCACTATTATTTAACAAAAAATAAATTCTCTGTAAGTAAATAAACTAGAGAAAATACTGTCAAATACCCCTATTTTATTCCGTTAAATTATAATAGTTTTTTTTATATCTAAGAATGTGTACTTTTTCTTCCCATAGCAATATTATAAGATTAATACTTGGTAAAAATAACTTATAAATGTTACTTTAAAAATAAGTACATGCTACATAAAGTAAGTACCCGTACTTATTTTTAAAAATTTTCTAATAAATCTTTGTTGCTTTTTACCCACAAAGAAAGTGAGTCTGATGTAGAGGCTATGTCTAACTTTGTTATAATATTAGATCTATGTTTATCTACAGTTCTTATAGAAATTGATAAAATTTCTGCAATTTCTTTTGAAGTATTTTCCCCTGCAATTAATCGAATAATTGTTCTTTCTGATGGAGATAAATATTTTATTTTTTCTATTTCTGGAGATATTTCGTTGTTAAAAACATCATCAAAAGTTTTACTTGCATAAAATTTACCATTTAAAACCTCTTGAATACATGTATGAACTTCAGAAATTGGCTCATCTTTTAGCAAATATCCAGATATATTCATGTTTTTTGCTTTTAACACAAACCCTTTTTCTTTATAGTACGTTAAGATAATAAACTTGGTTTTTAATGATTCTGATTTACATTTTTTTATCACTTCGAAACCAGTTAAAAAAGACATATTTATATCTAATATTGCAATTTTAGGTTTTTTAGAAATAATAATTTCTAAAGCTTGGGCACCATTTGTTGCACCCTCTAAAACATTATAACCTAAGTTTAATAATTCATCCCTTAATCCTTTTAAAAGAATAGGATGATCATCAGCAGCCAAAATACTTATATTATGATTCATTTTTTTATTGGTATTGAGAAAATAAAACTTGTTCCTGAACCTAATTTACTATCAATAGAAAGATTGCCATCCATTATTCTAATTCTTTCAGAAATTGTTTTTAAACCTAAACTGTATTTCTTTTTTCCATCATTTATATCAAAACCTTTTCCATTATCAGAAATTAATGTAAGTATAGTATTTGCTTCTCTTTTAATTGAGATTGTAACAGATTTTGCTTTTGCGTGTTTTACAATATTTGTTAAACACTCCTGAATTAATCTATAAAAATTTAGACTAATACTTTCTGTAAAACAAGAATTTATAGCATCAATATCCATAGAAAAAAATAAATTAGTTTGTTCATCAAAATCATTAATTAATTGCTCTATACTTTCTGATAAACCCAACTCTTTTAATAACGCTGGATACAATCCTCTTGAAATACTTCTTACTTCGTCTAAAGCATTATTAGTTAAAATTGTAATTTCATCTTGTTGTAAATTTTGAGATTTTTGTTTAATTAGAGTTAATTGTTGCCCAACACTATCGTGTAATTCTCTTGCTATTCTTGTTCTTTCATCTTCTTGAGATTGCAATAATTCGTGAGAGAACTTCTCTTGACGTGCTTTTTCTTTTTTTGCATTATTTCTAGAATAGGAGAGTATTGTAATTAATAATACAGATAAAAGCCCAATTCCGCCAAAAAATAACCATTGATTTTTATTTTGATTTTTTGATGCTAATAATGCAATATTACTTTGCTGCGCTTCTATTTTTAGGTTCTTTTTTTCAGTTTCATATTTAATTTTCAAGTCATTAATTTTTGTAATTTTTTTAATAGAAAACAAACTGTCATCAATTTGATGATATTTTTTTAAATAATTATAAGCGTTTTTAAAATTTCTAGTTCTATATTCAATTTTGGATAACAAATAACTTGCATATCTTTCTTGGTGGATATTTAGTTCTTTTGAATATTCAACAGCTTTTAACGCATATTCTTTAGCCTTAACTAGGTTATTTATTTCTAAGTAAGTTTCTGAAATATCGTTACAAGAATGTGCTGCACTAGAAAACCTTTTTAATTCAATTTTTAACTGCAACGCCTTAAAAAGATACTCTAAAGATTCATCATATTTTTTTAAACGTCTAAAAGATGAACCAATATTTCCTAAAAAAATAGATTCATTTCTTTTAAAACCATCTTTTCTTGCTCTTTCTAAACCTTCTTTAAAAAGTTCAATTGCCTTAATTACAAGAGCTTCATTGTTGTTTCTACTTCCTTCTTTTTGATAACTTGCACCTAAATTTGTTAAACTTCCAATTATACCTTCTTCATTATTTAGTTTTTTATAGATAACTAATGCTTTGTTAAAATTTATTCTGGCAGTTTTTAAATCTGGAGTTAACAAATAAACCTCACCGATGTTTTGTAAATTACCAGCAACTTGTAATTCATTTTTATTTTGTTCTGCAATTTTTAAGGAAATAAAATAACTTTCTAAAGATTTATCATACTCAGAAATTTTAAAATATAATCGTCCCAGTTTAAAGTTACAATTATAAATTTCTTTTTCAATATTTAAATCAGTAAAAATATGTAGAGATTCTTTTAAATTTAATGTTGCTAATTGGTAGTTTTTTTGCTGATTATAACAATCGCTCAAATATTGATAACCAAAACCCATTAAATTTTTATTTTTTAATTTTTTAGACGCTTCTAATCCGGTAGATATTTTAACTCTAGCCTCTTTAAATTTTTCTTGTAACAATAATTCTAAACCTATTTTATAATTATACTTTATAAAATCAACATTTGTGGTGCTAATAGGTTCGGTTACTTTTTGAGCATAAAAAAAAGGTATTAAAAAAATACAGAAAAAAAATATTAGCAGCTTTTTTATTTCAATTCTCAAAAGAATGATATTTGGTTTTATTTAAGTTTGATAAATATACAAATTAAGAATTATCTTTTGTAACTTACTTTAAAAGAGATGTTAAGGAACGGTTTTTGCACAGGTTTTAGAAGTTTAAAATTTATTACTTTTACAAAGCACAAAATATAGTTATGAATCAAAAAATAATCCTTTTTTTTATATTTTTTTCTACAAGTTTCTTTGCTCAAAACATAAAATCTATACAATTAAGACCTTTACAAGAAGATAACTATTCTGCAATTATGCCTTTAGGAACCATTTTTGAATTGTCTTTTGATGATTTAGATGCAGACAGTAAAGATTATAATTACAAAATAGAACACATGACGCATGATTGGCAAAAGAGCAGATTACTATCTAGTCAATATATAGATGGTTTTGATGAAAACGCAATTATTGATGTTACTAATTCTTTTAATACATTTCAAAATTACACACATTATGCAGTGCAAATTCCGAATAAAAATTCTGTAATTACTAAAAGTGGAAATTATTTAATATCTGTTATCGATGATTATGATGAAGTTGTTTTTTCAAGAAAATTAGTTTTGTATGAAAACGCTACATCTGTTGGTGTTCAGGTTTCTAGAAGTAGAAATACAAAAAACATTAATACACAACAAACTGTAGAATTCACCATAAATCATCCTAATTTACGCATCAATAATCCATCACAAGAAATAAATGTTGTGATTCTAAAAAATGAAAACTGGAATGAAAAAATAACCAATTTACAACCAACATTTTTTAAACAAAACCAACTACAATACACGTATACCAATAAAACTAATTTTTGGGGAGGAAACGAATATTTGAATTTTGATAGTAAATTCATCAGAAATAAAAGTTTAAATGTTGTAAAAATAGAAATGAAAGATATTTTTCATCATTATTTATACCCTTACACCTATAATGAAAATATAAAATATAAATACAATCCTGATATTAATGGGCAATTTGTAATTAGAACTTTAAATGCATCCATAGCAAATACAGAAGCAGATTACGCAATGATGCATTTTACTTTATTTGCTGATGAACCTTTTGCAGAAAAAGGAGTATACGTTTATGGCGCCTTTAATAATTTTGAGATTACCGAAGAAAATAGACTCTTTTATAATTTTGAAAATGAAAGTTATCAAGGACAAATACTTCTAAAACAAGGTTTTTATAATTACACATTTGCTACAGTTGATGAAAACAAAAATGTAGATACAAATGAAATAAATGGTTCGTTTTTTCAAACTGAAAACGAATATAATGTTATTGTATACTACAAGGCTTTTGGCGGTTTATATGACAGAGTTGTTGGCATTGGCACTGGTTATTTTAATCAAAATAAATAAACTACACATTAGCATTTTAATATGTAATTTTTTTTAGACAACAAAAATAATAGACTAGAGTACAAATTTGTTTTTATGCAATCATTAAAAAAGAGAATTACTTTTAAAGTTTTAATAGGTTATATAATACTTGGCCTATTAGCAGCAATCTCTGGTTTTTTAATACTTTCTGAAGTAAAAACATTTACACAAATACAAAAACAAGATATATTAGATAGAAAAATAATTGTAAAAACTGGTACTTTAATAGCTAATATTTATAAAAACGAAAGTTTAGCTAGAGCTGCATTACAATTTAATTCTAAATCGAAATTTAATGAATATTTAGCTGAAAATAAAAAATTAGTATCTAAAATAGACTCTCTAAGCCTTATTGCTAACAATAATTCTCAAGATTTTATACTAGACAGCATTAAATTAATTATTGATAAAAAGTTAAAAAACATAATTGATTTAAAAAATTTAAATAGCAACGATGATTCTGATAAATCTATTAATAAGGCCATAAAGAAATTAAGCGCTATTGATTCTCTTTTAAGTAAAACAGCAGTTACAGATTTTATTAAAAATTCAAATTTTATTGATAATGATACTCGTTCAAAATTAGAGAATTTTGCTATTGCCCTTTATGAATATACCCCAAAAGATTCTATAAATAAAGCAGAACAAAAAAAGATAGACTCTCTTGTATCTATTTCTAGAAAAATATTAAAAGAAGCTCAAGATAAAACCTATAATAATCGTATTTACCTAAAAAGAAAACAAAACGAACTTATTGAAAATGATTTAACGATTTCTAGAAAATTACAAGAGCTTTTAGAAAACCTAGAAAAAGATATAATTCTCTACACTAATAACATGATTAAAAGTAGAGAAGATACATTTAATCGTAGTAAAAACATTATTTTATTTGCAGCAGGTATCAGTTTTATTATCATTATCATTTTTTCATTAATTATTTTAAATGATTTTTGGAAAACCCAGCGTTACCGTAAACAATTAGAGGAAGCTAATAAAACTACAAAATCACTTTTAAAAAGTAGAGAGCGTTTAATTTCTATGGTAAGTCATGATTTAAGAACACCATTAAGTACTATTTCTGGTTTTAGCGAACTACTTCAAAAATCATCACAAAACACAAAAGACAAAAATTATATAGATCATATTCAAAACGCATCTACTTATATGAGCAAATTAGTAGACGACCTTTTAGAGTTTTCTAAACTAGAAAACGGTAATATCTCTATTAAATCAGTCCCTTTTGATTTAAAAAATCTTATTGATGAAATTACTCAAATCACAAAAAATAATGTTAAAGACAAACCAATAAGTTTTATAATTAAACATGACGAACACATAAAAAACCTAATAATTAGTGATCCGTTTCGATTAAAACAAATTTTATATAATCTAATTGTAAATGCTTGTAAATTTACCAACAAAGGCACTATAACTGTTAAGAGTTTAATTACGCAGAACGCAGATAAAACTAATCTAGAGATTTTAGTAAGTGATACAGGAATTGGCATCAGTAAAGATCAAATAGCAACTATTTTTAAAGCTTTTAGTCAAGCTGATAATACAAACAATACTGTTAAAGGCTTTGGTTTAGGCTTAACCATATCTAAAAAATTAGCAGAATTATTAAACGGAACATTAACTTTAAAAAGCACATTAAATGTTGGTAGTACTTTTACTCTAAAAATACCTGTAAAACTATCAACAAAACCCATAATACCAACTGATGAAAATAAAAATGCAATCACACTTTTTAATTTAACCGCGGTTGTTGTTGAGGATGATGTTTCAATGCTACAACTTCTAGTAGATTTTTTAAAACAATTTAATATTAAAACATACACTTTTAATAATGCCCAAGATGCAATCAAATCTATTGATAAAATAGCGTATAACTTTGTTTTAACGGATATTCAACTTCCAAAAATGAATGGTATACATTTTATGGAAATTCTTAAAAAGGATAAAAACTATAAAAATCAACCAATAATTGCAATGACAGGTCGTGCAAATATCTCTAAAGAAGAATATCTAAAAAGCGGATTTTTTGATGTATTAATTAAACCTTTTGACTCAAATACACTTCAAGATATTTTACATCAATTTTTTAATTTAAATTTTGTAGACTTTAATACTAACACAACTAATAGTGAAGAAAAATTAACTGCCGATTTTAATCTTGATACTTTAAAATCTTTTTCTAATAATGATAGTACTCAAATAAGAAATACATTACATATTTTTTTAGAAGATACTAAAAACAATTATTCAATCTTAAAAAAGGCAAAACAACAAAATGATATTAAACTTTTTAAAGAAGTTAGTCATAAAATGCTTAGTATGTTTAAGCAATTAGAAGTTAAAAATGTTATCCCTTTTTTAATTGCCTTCGAAAATTCTACATTTATAGACAACACCGTTTTTATTAAATTTGAAGAACACTTAAATGATTTTATCAAATCATTAAAAAACTATCTTAACTCTTAGTTAATATTGTATTCTTTCATTTTATTATAAAGTGTTTTTCTAGTAATATTTAATAATTTTGAAGCTTGAGTTTTATTATTATCTACTTCTTTTAGCACACTTATAATCAACGCTTTCTCGTTTTCTTTTTTAGAAAACTTATTTGATAAGATATTACTTTCTTTAACTTTAGTTAATTCACTAGGTAAAACATCAACATCAATAATTTCTGATTTGGTTAATAAAGTTGCTCTTTTTACAACATTAGATAATTCGCGCAAATTACCTGGCCATTGATAATTTTGAAAAATGGTTAACACCTCTTTAGAAAAACCTATTACCGATTTATTTAGCTGTTTGTTTGCCTTATTTAAAAAGAAATCGGCATATAAAATTAGATCATCGGTTCTATCTTTTAAATTAGGCACTTTAATAGAAAACTCATTTAAACGATGATACAAATCTTCTCTAAAATCTCCTTTTTCAACTGCTGTAAGCAAATCTTCATTTGTTGCCGTAATTAAACGAATATCAACTTCAATTTCTTTACTACTGCCAATAGGTTTAATTCTTCTTTCTTGCAATGCACGTAACAATTGCACTTGATTTTCGTAGGTTAAATTACCAACTTCATCTAAAAAAAGTGTGCCACCATTTGCAGATTCAAAATGACCTATTTTATCATCATTTGCGCCCGTAAAAGAACCTTTTTTATGACCAAAAAATTCGCTAGATGCTATTTCTCTAGGTATTGCACCACAATCAACAGCAATAAATGGTTTATTACTTCTAGGACTTTTTAAATGAATTGTTTTTGCAACCACTTCTTTTCCTGTTCCGCTTTCACCAGTTATAAGCACAGACATATTAATAGGTGCAACTAAACAAATATATTCGTCTAAGACTTTTGAAGAATTACTAATTCCCTTTACAAAATCTATTTTCGATTTACTTTTTTCCTGTTTTTTATGTTGATTTTCTGTGTGATTCGTTTTCTCCTCTAAAACATTGCTAATCACTTCTAAAACCTCACTTGGATTAAAAGGTTTAGAAATATAATCAAAAGCGCCTTGCTTCATAGCTTCAACAGCTGTAGAAACCTCAGCATAACTAGTCATTAAAACTACAGGAACTGCATTATTGCTAAGTTTTATTTGTTTTAAAAGTGTAATTCCGTCACCATCAGGCAGTCTTAAATCTGTAAAGACTAAATCGTAATGTTTATTTTCTAATTGCTGTAAGGCGTTTTTTATATTATAACTTACATCAACAACATATTTGTGACGTTTTAAAAACTGCTTTAACATTTCTGAAAATGATACATCATCTTCTACTAATAAAATCCCTTTCATAATGCTTATACATTTCTTACAAAAGTATTAAGATATATTGATTGATATAAAAAAAAGACATTTTAATTAAAAAATGTCTTTCCTTTTTGAAAAATTGAGATTATAGATTTGTACATCTAAAAATTACTCTACTTTTTCGGCATTCACATCTTCTTCTTTTAACCATTTTCCTTCTTTATCTGCATAAACAACACTTTCTGTGTCATTAACAGTAAATTCAATTTTATATTGCTCGCTACCATTTACATAAGCCTTTGTAATCGCAGCTGTTTCATACTTTTCTAAAAATGCTTTAGCAACTGCTTCTGGTAATTCTTTTACAGCAATTTCTTTAAATTCTTCATTCATTACCACTACAATAACTTCCTTAGGATTGTTGTTAGTGTTGTTGTTTGCAAAAGCAGAGATTGAAACTGAACTTGTTAAAATAGTTACTGCTACTGTTAAAATTAATTTTTTCATGATTTAAGTTTTTAATATTAATAATTGTTTTACGATTAGGTATATAGAAATAAACATACCGCAAAACACTTATTTCAAAAAAAAAGAACTAAAACCTTAGTTATCAGAAGTTAAAATAATTTTAAGTTTTATGTTACTTATTTAAGTTGTGTAAAATATGTGTAATTAAAAGTAACATTGTGTAAATTTTACTCAAAAAAGATTGATAATTCTACTAACGATTAATAAACTTTAAAAAAGTATCAAGATAAAAAACCTCATTATTTTAGTATAATAATCTGTTTAAATCTTTTCCAAAAAAAAGAAATATTTATTTAAGAGCAATAAAAGACATAAATGGGGTAAAAAATCATTTGTGTTTTTTAATCAAAAAAACTACATTTACCATGAATGGTAGAACAAATTACAAAAGGGATTAAAATTTCTGTAAAAACAAAATACAATGGTATAAAATACCTTAACCATAGGTTGTTTTACGCTTTTTCTTATTTTATCACTATCGAAAATAAATCTTCAGAAACTGTACAATTAACCACTCGTTTTTGGGAAATTATAGATTCACTTAACGACACAGAAATTGTAGAAGGCGAAGGAGTCGTTGGGCAAACACCTATTTTACAGCCTAATGACAATTACACATATAGTTCTGGGTGTTATTTAGAATCATCAATCGGTGCAATGAAAGGATATTATATTATGAAAGATTGCAACACTTTAGAAGAATTTAAAGTATTTATACCAACTTTTCAATTAACAAATCCTGTATTATCAAACTAAGAAAACAAAAAAATAAAGTAGCTAAGATTAAAGATCCAGCATGTTTAAATTGTGGATATCCTTTTAGCGGACAAGAAAAATTCTGTCCAGAATGTGGCCAGGAAAACAAAGGAAATAAAATTACCTTTGGCAGTTTTGTTTACGAAATTTTTAACGGGTTTATCTCTTTTGATGCAAAGTTTTGGCGCACAATAATTCCGCTATTAAATAATCCAGGAAAAGTTTCTAAAAATTATGTTGAAGGAAAAAGAAGTAGATATTCTAATCCATTTCGTTTTTATTTAACTGTTTCCATTTTCTTTTTTTTGATTGTTGGGCTTTCTATAAGTAAAAGCAAATTTGAAGAATTAACAAAAGAAAGTAAAGATGATATTGTTGAAGTTATGAAAGATGATTTCAATAAAGGTAAAGAAGCTCTAAGTGAAAAAGAACTCGATTCTATAAAAAAAGAGGTTTCAGATAAAATGAACAGCTCTTTTATTCCTATTCCAGAAGCTACAAAAAATCAAATTTTAAAAGAAATTGAAAAGGATGTAAAGGACACAACATCTATTAAAATTGCACCAGGAAATCGAATTTCTTTTGGCGGAACGACAAGAATAGACAAATTTATTCAATATCAAAAAGATTACCCAGATTCAAAAATAGATACTGCTTTAGATTCTTTAGGCTACGATAAAAACTTTACAAATAGATTTTTATATACAAGAGCAAAAGCTGCTAATTCTATTGTTAAAAAAGAAAATAGAGAAAAATATTTTGGTGATTTATTATCTTATGGTTCAATTTCTCTTTTTATATTCTTACCTTTTTTCACCTTATTTTTAAAGCTTTTTTACATCAGAAGAAAATTTACGTATGTAGATCATTTAATTTTTGTTTTTCATACACAAACAGTGTTTTTTATGTTGCTTACAATGTATTATCTTATTTCATTTTTTACAGATATTGATATAAGTAATGTTTGGATTTTTCTAATTCTATTTCTGATTTACCTTTTTATTGCAATGAGAAAATTCTATCAGCAAGGGTTTTTCAAAACATTTATAAAATTTATAATGCTTAATATGGTTTATATTTTTTTAGGATCTTTTGGAATTATAATTGTTGGTCTAATTTCTTTTGTGTTTTATTAATTTTATACCTTTAATTTTTTATTTTTTTCTGATGTATTACTTTTAGTTCATTAGAAAAAACCAGAAATTAAAAATTTCAACCCAATTTACACCAATTAAAATCAAAACTAAATAATGAATAACTTAAACAACAAAGTAATCTTAGTAACTGGTTCATCAAAAGGAATTGGTAAAGAAGTTGCTATTTTATTAGCTAAAAATGGCGCAAAAATTATTGTTAATCATTCTAATAGTCCAAAAGAAGCAGCTGCTACAGTTGCTAAAATTGTAGAAAATGGAGGAAAAGCAATTTCTATAAAGGCAGATGTGAGCAATAAAGATCAAGTAACACAATTGTTTGATAAATCAATAGTAGAATTTGGCAAAATTGATGTTTTAATAAATAATGCAGGCACAATGATTTCTAAAAAATTAAAAGATGCTACGCAAGAAGATTTTACAAAACAATTTGAAGTGAATGTAAGAGGTATTTTTAATACGTTACAAGAAGCAGATAGCAAATTAGCAGACAATGGAATTATCATTAATTTTTCGTCTAGCACTACAAAATTAATGTTGCCAACTTATTCAATTTATTCTGCAACAAAAGCCGCTGTAGAACAAATTACAAGAGTGTTTTCTAAAGAAATTGGTAGAGGAATTTCTGTAAATGCAATTGCACCTGGAGCAACAGAAACAGAACTTTTTATGAATGGAAAATCTCAAGAATTTATTGATAAATTAAGTTCTATGAATGCGTTTAACCGATTAGCAAAACCTATAGATATTGCAAAAGTTGTATTGTTTTTAGCAAGCGATGATTCTAAATGGATTTCTGGGCAAGTTATAGGCGCAAACGGCGCTCTAGTTTAGAAGAAAAACTAGATAACTCTCAACTATTTATTTAATTTTAGAAATCTATTTATAGTGTTTTAACTTCATCCTTCAAAAAATCGAAATATGTAATTTTTATTTTATTATTCTCTTTTTTGATGGATGTAATACTTACTGTTTCTGCAAAAGTACGTTTCATTTTTAACGAAGTCTCTACAGTTCCTAAATTTTCATTTTGATGAAATTCTAAAACTTTTTCTTGTTTAAAAACTTCGTTTTCTAATAACCAATCAGCAAACCAATCTTTTCTTAATTGTTTCATTTCATCAGTATATAAAGTTGATGAAGACCAAATTTTTGGTTCTTGAGCTAGTTTTTTAAAGTGTTTTGTTTTTCCATCCCAAACTAATTCATAGGTTTCTAATTCATCGTTCCAATCAACCAAAATTAAAGTAAAAGGTTCTATATCTGTAAAATCGAAATTATTAATATAAGTAATTCCATCATCCGCAGATAAAATACTTTTTACAATAATTCCTCTACTCATTTTATAATATTTATTTCTTGTATGATTTATAAAGCCACCATTTAATAAACAAACCAACCTGTTTTTATTGCTTGTACCAATCCAAGTTCCACCTGCTAATTCATCTTTTGGGTAGGTTAATTTCATTTCATTTTCAAAATAAGTTTTTGGAGAAATTGTTTTTCTTAACGGAGTTTCATCTCTATTAGATGTTAAAATAAAATCCTTTTTCCCTAAAGGAAGATAGGTTACTGTGCACATATAAATCTTTTAACTATTATGATAAACTTTACATTTTCTTATAATTTTTGAGTTTTCCTTAACAAAAGACATCAAAAATCGGTTAAATTTATTGAAACAAAAATTGTAACTTTGAAGCTCAAAATTAGTCGATTAAAATTTAAAAAACATACAAAATGGCAAGAGGATTTTTTAATGTTCCAACAGCAGTAAATGAGCCTGTTAAAGGTTATGCTCCTGGTTCTCCAGAAAGAGAAGAATTATTAGCAACATACAAAGCAATGTTTAACAGCAATATTGATGTGCCAATGCATATTAATGGCGAAGAAGTTAGAACTGGAAATACCAGAAATATTACACCTCCTCATGATCATAAACATGTTGTTGGTCAATATCATATAGCAGAAAAAAATCACGTAGATGCTGCAATTTCTACAGCATTAGCCGCAAGACAAGCTTGGTCTTCTGTTTCTTGGATGGAAAGAGCATCTATTTTCTTAAAGGCAGCAGAATTATTAGCAGGGCCTTATAGAGCAAAAATGAATGCGGCAACAATGATTGCACAATCTAAAAATGTTCATCAAGCAGAAATTGATGCAGCTTGTGAAATGATAGATTTCTTTAAATTTAATGTACAATATATGACTGATATTTTTAAAGATCAGCCAGCATCTGCACCAGGAATCTGGAACAGAGTTGAGTACAGACCTTTA
The DNA here is from genome assembly GCF_900105145.1 of Polaribacter sp. KT25b. Classification (NCBI taxonomy): domain Bacteria; kingdom Pseudomonadati; phylum Bacteroidota; class Flavobacteriia; order Flavobacteriales; family Flavobacteriaceae; genus Polaribacter; species Polaribacter sp. KT25b. The sequence continues at coordinate 520,187 of NZ_LT629752.1, forward strand.
GAAGGATTTGTGTATGCAATTTCTCCTTTTAACTTTACGTCTATTGCTGCAAACTTACCCGCAGCTGCAGCATTAATGGGTAATGTTGTTGTTTGGAAACCTTCTGATCATCAAGCATATTCTGCTCAAGTAATTGTAGATTTATTTAAGGAAGCTGGTTTACCTGACGGAGTTATAAATGTGGTTTACGGAGATCCTGTTATGATTTCTGATACTGTTTTAAGTTCTCCAGATTTCTCTGGATTACACTTTACAGGTTCTACTTTTGTATTTAAAGAATTATGGAAACAAATTGGAAACAATATCCATATCTATAAAACATACCCAAGAATTGTTGGAGAAACTGGTGGTAAAGATTTTATTTGGGCGCATAATTCATCAAATCCTTTACAGATTGCAACTGCAATTGTAAGAGGTTCTTTCGAATATCAAGGTCAAAAATGTTCTGCTGCATCAAGAGCTTATATTCCTGCATCACTATGGGAAGAAGTTAAAAAACATGTAATTGCACAAACAAACGAAATTACAATGGGTTCTCCAGAAGATCCATCAAACTTTGTAAATGCAGTAATTCACGAAGGTTCTTTTGATAAAATTGCTAGTTTTATTGATGCTGCTAAAGCTGATAAAGATGCAGAAATTATTGTTGGTGGAAACCATGATAAATCTGTAGGTTATTTTATTGAACCAACAGTAATTTTAGCAAAATCGCCAACATATGCAACAATGACAACTGAGTTATTTGGCCCAGTAATGACTGTTTTTGTATACGAAGATGCAGAGTGGGAAGCTTCATTAAAACTAGTAGATGAATCTACAGAATACGCTTTAACCGGAGCAATTTTTTCTAAAGATAGATATATTGTAGAAAAAGCTTCTAAAGCATTAGAAAATGCCGCAGGAAACTTCTACATTAATGACAAGCCAACAGGAGCAGTTGTTGGTCAGCAACCATTTGGAGGAGCAAGAGCTTCTGGAACAAATGATAAGGCTGGTTCTGCACAAAACTTATTACGTTGGACATCTGTTAGATTGATAAAAGAAACTTTTGTAACACCTACAGATTATAAGTATCCTTTCTTAGGATAAATAAAAACAACAATTTTTATATAAAACCGTATCTAATTTGATGCGGTTTTTTTATTTTCCTATTTTAGACAAAAAAATATGGAATATAAATATTTAATGTATGCTCACTTAGTAACTGTAGTTCCTTGTGTTTTTATAGGCGCTTATCTTTTATCAGTAAAAAAAGGTACTCCGTTTCATAAATCATTAGGTAAAATCTACATGTCTTTAATGATTATTACCGCAATTATTACCTTATTTATGCCTGCGGATGTTGGCCCACAATTTTTAAATCATTTTGGCTACATTCATCTTTTTAGCTTCCTTACTTTATACAGCGTTCCAACTGCAATTATTGCCATAAAAAAAGGACACGTAAAAAAACATAAACTAAAAATGATTTTTTTATATGTTGGAGCAATCATAATTGCTGGTGGATTTACTTTTACACCAGGTAGATTTTTACACAATTTATTTTTTGGGAATTAGTCATAAAAAAACACATCAAATTTGATGTGTTTTTTTTAAATTTTATATTTTTCTTAAGGTTTAATTCACAGTAAAACCCCAAGTTTGACCAATTGATTTAGCTCCATTTTGATCTTTTACATTTACTTTCCAAGAATATGTTTTTCCAGATTCTACAGAAACTACATGCGTTTTATCTGATAAAGAATCATCAATTAAAGTTAATGTAGAATTTTCTCCAAAATAGAGTTCGTAAGTTAAAGTGTCACCTGCATTTGCATCAGCAGCATTCCATTCTAAACTGATAGAAGTTGTTGCACTTTGTTTACTATCATTTTCAGGTGAAACTAATTCTGCTGTAAAAGGCGCATAGTTTAAAACTGCATCTCCTTTTGTATAAAAAGCATAAATTTCTGATGATGTACCTTGATCATTGTCAATATCAACTGCATCAACTCTCCAATAATAAGCCGTTTGTTTCTCTAAAGAAACTAGTGCCTGCAAAGAAGTAACTGTACTATTATGTACAATATTAGTCATCGCTCTGTCTGTTGCAATTATTAAATTATACTCTAATTCGTCATCTTCTGGATCTGTAGCTTCACTCCAATTAAAATTAATTGAATTATCTATACATAACAAATTTTCTGTTGGATAAATTAAACTAACAGCATTTGGAACCTTATTTTTCTCATCTTTTGCGCACTGTACATTTAGCAAACAAAAGGAAACTATAGTCGTTATTATGAATACTCTTTTCATTACTTTAAAATTTTAATAGGTTTAGAATTTTCAATTGATAACTTTAAGATATAAATCCCTTTTGCATAGTTTCTAAAGGGAATAATTAAATTATTATCTTCTTTTTTTATAGATTGTTTTAAAATTTGATTTCCGTTTACATCAAAAATAATTATATCAACATATGTTTGATTTACATCAATTGGCAATAACAAATCTATAGAATCTATAATAGGATTTTGTCTTAATACAACATCACCAATACTGGTTTTAAATAAACCTTCACATTCTTTTGCTGTTTTAACTTCTAGTTTTCCACTTTCTTTTATCTCGACATCAAATTCTTTGTCATTAGAAACACTTATCAATTCTTCATTCAAATATACTTCATAAGGAGCTGTACCACTATTAATAGAAAAAGAATAGTTATTGTTTGCTGTTTTACTAGCAACTTTTAAAGATACAGGTTGAGATTCTTCTATAGAAACTTCAAAGCATTGCTTAAAGTTTATTTCACTTACAAGTATACAGACTTCATAATCTCCTGGAACTAAATTTGATAAAGAGTAGTTTAAAGCTGTTAAATTTTTATCAATGTTTGTTGATGGCCCAACAATAGTAATTTGATATTCAAATTCACTTTGTTTAATGGCTACATCTATAATTCCATCATTTTCATCAACACAAGATTCTGATGTTGTTTCAACAGTAATATTATCAAAATCTACTACAGCTTCTGCTTTGTTTATTGTAACAGTGAAACAACTTGTTACATCTGGTTCTATTGCTGTTATACAAATTTCATAATCACCTGGAGATAAATTATCAACAGAATAATTTGGACTTGAAAGAGTTTCATTATTATCTACACCAACACCCGTTAAAGACAGTTGGTAAGTAAATTCATCTTGATTCATGGTAACATTAATTATTCCATCTTCTGCTCCATAAATAGTTTCATGTATCGTTTCTATAGTATAATTGTCATCGTTTAAAACTGGTTCAACAATAGTAATAGAATAATCTTCCGTTTCTCCCCATTCTGTTAAATGATCTGCATCACAAGCTCCTGATCCATAACCATCTGTTGGGTCATCATATTCTATAAGAACTCTCATTGTTGTTTTTCCAAATTTAGCATCCGTAGGTACAGTTATATTAAAAGTAGCTGTACCAACATTATCTGTAATTGATCCTAAATCATATTTTTCTGTATCAGCATCAAAAATATAATCTTTATTCCAATCAATAAAAACAAAACAATGATCTTGATAACCACCAGTATCAAAAGTTACACTAATTTGTTTAGTTTGCTCTCTTAAAACATTTGCATTTATATTTGTAAAATCTTGATAACCATCTGTTGTATCATTATCAGAATCATTATTAATTCCACCAAAAGTTACATTAGAAATATATTCTGTACCTCCTGCTTCGTCTGTAAAGGTAGATGTACAATACATAGGGGTTTCTGTAGTAAAACTAAAGATAGCGGAAAAATTTCCTTCTCCACAATCGTTTTTAGGTTTTACTCTCCAAAAATATTGAGTTTCTCCATTTAAATCTGTTGCTTTAAATGAATTTTCTGCAACATTTTTACTTGAAATTATGTTAGAAAAACCTGCATCTAATGCAACTTCTATATCATAAGAAGATGCATTTGAGTCTTGCTCCCAAGTTAAGGTTTCTGTTATTGAAACTCCTGTGGCATCATTAACTGGTGTTAATAAGGTTAATGAATTAAAAGTTGAACTTCTTACATTTAAAACTAAGTCTATATTTTGAGTTACCGTTGCAGAAGTACCAACAACATTTATATCGTAACTTTTTGCTTCTTTACCTTCTAAATTAGAAATTGTTAATGTTACTGTTCCGTCAGCATCAATAGTTGATGAACTAAATGCAATTGTAGAACCTGATGGATTACCTGTTGCACTTAAAGTAGCTACTTCTGTAAAACCATTAATAAAATCGAAATCTAAATTATAACTGATACTTTCTGTACCTGTATTACATACAGATTGTTCTCCGCTATTATCAGAAATTAAAAAAGTTGGTGTAGATGAAACAATAACAAACGGAGACGTATTGACATTATAAAAAATATTATCAGCTGCTTCTACCATAATTCTTGCAGATGCTGTTGCATTATCTGGTACAATAATACTTTCTGAACCATCATTTGGAGTGTTCGTTTTTAAAGTAATAGGAAAAGTGATTCCACCATCAATAGATAATTTAATATTTACATTTTTACATTCTATTGGTGCAATATCTGTTGTTCCTTTATTCCAAGTTACCGATATTGTTTGTCCAGAATTTAAAGTTTCTGCTGTGTTTTGAGAGGTAACTGTAAAAGCTTCGTCGTCTGTAACTGTTAGTTTAAGATCATCTCTATCAGAACTTCCACCACCAGCATTATTATCTCTTACAAAAAATGAGAAATTAAATTCTCTTGCTACAGAAGGTAAAACTTCCCAAGTTGATGATGTATTTCCAGAAATAACTGTTGCTAAAGCTGGCATATATCTTTCAGGAGAATCTTTAGAAGGTAAAGATCTAAACATTGGACCTTCGTCACTAGAACTAACCGGCGGCATTGTTGCCGTTTCATTATCTAATTGCTCCCAATTATAGGTTAAACTAGACAAACCATCTACATCTGTTGCTGTTCCTTTTAACTTAAAAGGAGTAGATTTTGGAATGCTATAATCTAAACCAGCATCTGCAACGGGGGCGTTATTATCAGTATTTGTAACTACACCACAACTTCCAGAAGATTGAATAACATTCCACATTTGTGCAATACTAACTGCATGAAAATAAGCATCACTATTTCCATTTGCATTTCCTTCTTGTACATTTGGCGAACAAATACCTGCATATCCCATAATTGTTGATCCACTTCCTGGCTCTACAGCTGTTGAATTTGTTCTATTGCAATCGTTATTTTGTGTATGAGTTGCACCAAATTGATGCCCTAATTCGTGTATAACAAAATCTATATCATAAGCATCACCAACTGGTTGAGACCTTCCTGTAACACCTCTTGCTTTTTGACCAGAAACACAAACAACTCCTAAACCAGCTAAGCCATCTCCTCCTATACTAAAAATATGGCCAATATCATAATTAGCATTTCCGATAGCTGTATCACAAATAGTTTGCACTTCATTAATCATTGTATCAGGAGAGCCATCTGTAATATTATCTGTATCAGCATCTAAAAAAATAATTTCATCATTATCTGCTACAAGAACAAGTTTTATTGATAAATCTTTTTCAAAAACCCCATTAATTCTTGTCATTGAAGTATTCATTGCAGATAAAACTGCTGCTTTTTTAACTTCATCTGTTGCTGTAACAGCTATATTTTGTTGAGTAGCACCTAAATGAAATTGTGCATATTCGCCACTACAAGTCAAAGCTAATCTAAAGGTTCTTAGTTTACCGTCATTAGCATTACGAGCAAAATCTTGGGAAAAAACTTCTTGTTTACCTGTTTCATCTACTAAACAATTTAAGTCATTTTCTTCTTTCTTTAGGCTACTTCTTTTGTAAACTATGTAGTCTTTATTATCTTTAGAATAAGTGTCTATATAAATAGTTTCTTTTTTACCAGAAAAAATTACTGCATGAAACCCATCTGTACCTACACTTATTTTTGCAATAGCTGTAGGGTCATCTATTCCTTGTGCAGAATATGATTTTATATTGGGGAATTTTGCTTGTAATTTTTCTTCGAAATTAGACGTTTCTTTTAAGGAAAACCTAGAAAAACCACCTTCTGAATTTGGAAGTTCTATTATTTCCTTTTGATTTAAAGAATTACTTTTTAATTGTGATGAAAAAGCGTTTAAATCCAAAGAAATAATTTCATAATCTGATGGAAAATTTTTCTTTTGATAGATTTCCTTTTTTTGAACTAAATAGCTCGATTGCTGAACTTTTGTCCAAATTTTTTGAGAATAAAGAGCATCAACATTAAAAACAATAATGGACACTATAAATAAAAATAGTAATTTATTTTTCATAAAATATATTTAAAATACAAATGAATGACCCCAAATATAGCGAATTATTTATCTTTGTAGTAGAAATTATGAATAGAAAAATATTACTTTTAGATTTAGCAAACAAAGATTACAAAGAAACTTGGGATTATCAATCTGAGTTATTGCAAGAAATTGTTGATGTTAAGATACATAATAGAAGAAATAATTTACAAGAAACTACAAAAAATTATTTCTTATTTGTAGAACATCCACATGTGTATACGCTTGGAAAAAGTGGAGATTTCAGTAATTTATTGCTTACAGAAAATCAGTTAAAAGAAAAAGGTGCTACTTTTTATAAAATAAATAGAGGTGGCGACATTACTTATCATGGACCAGGACAAATTGTTGGTTATCCAATTTTAGATTTAGAAAATTTTTTTACAGATATTCATAAATACCTTCGTTTTTTAGAGGAAGTTATTATTTTAACTATAGCAGAATACGGAATAAAAGGTACAAGAAGCGAAGGTGAAACTGGTGTTTGGCTAGATGTTGGAACACCTTTTGCTCGTAAAATTTGTGCTATGGGTATTCGTTCTTCACGTTGGGTAACTATGCATGGTTTTGCATTGAATGCAAATGTAAACTTAGGTTATTTTGATAATATTATTCCTTGTGGAATTAAAGGAAAGGCGGTTACTTCTATGGAAGCTGAATTGAACAGAAAAGTAGATTTAGAAGAAGTAAAACAAAAGATCTTAAAGCATTTTAAATCGCTTTTTGAAGTTGAAGCGTTTGAAGCGTTATAAGAATCATTACGAGTTTACGAAGCAATCTATATAATTAAAATAACAGATTGCTTCACTAAAGTTTAAATAATTATTTTTCTTCGTTAAAATACACTTTATAATACTTCATTTTTTTCTCTTCATCATAACCTCTTTCTAAGTATTCTGATGCAGCATCTGGCGCATCAACATCTAGTTTTATACTGATGTTTGTATCTAACTTAATTTCTGTTTTAAGCTTACTTTTTTCTTTCTTTAAAACCACGCCAGAAACATCAAAATTATTTCTAATTAATACATCATTTAATGTTTCATAATGTTTTTTGTAGTCTTCAAACAAATCTTTCTGCTTTTCATCTTCAAAAATTTCATCTTTAAAGTCATGATAATCTACAGCTTCATGCTCTTTAAAATAATCTACCGTATTTGCTAAAAAATCGCCTTGTTTATGTTTTCCTAATTCTGGTTTTATAACTTCTTCAGAAAACTCTTTACATAGCTCTAAGTAGTTGTGAGTATGCGAGTTATAGTCATCTGCAAGTTTAACGCTTAAGAAATTTTTAATCCAATATTGTGCATCGTAATTGTTGTTGTCTACAGAAAAAACAACAGTACCTTCAACATCAGAAGAATTAAGAATTAAACATCCTTTATCTATTTTTTTTGTTGATATTCCTTTTTGAACAACTACATCAAAACTCTCATTATCATCTAAATAGGTTTGAAAAAAATCTACTTTATTTTCAATTTTAAAAACACCAACTGCTTCTGTTAAAACATCTTTATACTCTATACCTTCTATAAAAACAACAATAACATCGCCCGTTTTTATTTGTGCAGAATTAGATTGTTCATATAAATGATTTACAATATTTTTAGAGTATTCTATAAAACTACTTTCTTCTTTAAAAACTTCTGAAGCGTAATTATTTAACTCGTTTAAACGCACATCTGCATGATGAGAAAAACGATAACTTTGGGTTAAACTACCAAAGGGTTTTAATAAGAAGTTTTTCATTAGATCGTAACTTTCTTGATCGAAACGTATTAAATCTTCAGAAAAAACATTGTGTCCGCTATTAAATTTATTAGCAACTTTATGCAGAATGCATTTGGTAATTTCTGCTTTCGTTTTTTTAATCATCATTTGTAATTTTGGACGGTAAAAATAGAAAAAGTTTGTTTATGATTTAATTATTTTTGACACAGATTTTCGCGGATAAAAACGCTAGATTTCGTACCTTAACTTTGCAAATTGTATTTGAAAGAAAATAAAACTTACCTGTTGTATATTTTAAATAATGCTAATTTTAAGATTGTTGATATTTCTGTTAAAAATAAACTTTTTGATGTATTGAATTATAATTAGTGTAGTTGTTTTAGTTAATGATGTAGTATTGAGTTATTTAAAATATTTAGTGTAATTTCTTTTAATCATAAATTGATCACAAAGTTTAGCAAATAGTGTTTCAATTCTCTTCCTTTTTTTTTCTAAATATATAAGGTTGATTTTTATAGTTCTTCTGATTTTTTCTCATAGGTGTATTCAATGTTATATTACAGGTTTCGAATAATTTAAGTTGAATTTGAGTTGTAACACCTTTAAGATAATGAATGTCATGTATTAAATTAATGCTTTGAAAAACACCACTTACAGAATATATACCATGCAATTTATATTCATAATATCGTGTGTTTTGTGAAGTGCAAAAATCTTTATCTGCGTATCAATAAGTTGCTTTTTTACATATTTTTGAACGTGAATTCCTCGATAATTTACAAACTTCTAAAGGCATGCTATCTACTATAGAATAATTTTCAAATTCATTAAAATAAGAAGCTAATTTTAAGTGAATAACATCCATATAATTTGCTAAATTTCTTTTTCTTGAATTGTAAACACTTCATTCTATTTTAGTAAAATAGCTGTTGGAAGTTTTCTAAATAAATCTGTTTCACTATCAATACTCATGAATTCTGATGTTAAAACCAAACTTGTCTGTTCTAAATCACTCATTTTTGGTTTTCTTCTTTGATAAATCAAAAGCTGTTCTTTTGATATTTTTTCTTAAAATTTCCAATATTCTTTTTTAATTGCTATTAAGTTGTTCATTGTAAGTGATTTGTCGTTTAAGTCAATTTGCTATTGTTCAGTTAAATGAAAAACTTTTTTATTTTAAATCATAATGCACAACAGGTTAACAGATTAATTTATATCCGAAACCTCTAATATTAATAATTTGAATATTGCTATCTTTTTTTAATTTTTTTCTAAGTTTACTAATAAAAACATCCATACTTCTAGCGTTAAAGAAATCATCATTTCCCCACAATTTATTTAGAATAAAAGTTCTGTCTAAAACTTCGTTTTTCTTTTCAAATAAATGAAAAAGTAATTGTGCTTCTCTATGTGTAAGTTGTTCAATTTCTGATGTATATTCTAGCGTTTGCTTTGTAAAATTAAAAGAATATTTACCTATTTTAATAGCATCAAAATTTGTTTTTAATGCTATTCTATTCATTAAAGATTTAATTCTTATAATCAGTTCTTCCATAGAAAAAGGCTTTTTTAAATAATCATTTCCACCATTATTAAAACCTTCTAAAACATCTGCAGTTTGCGATTTTGCAGTTAAAAATAGAATAGGAATATTTTTATTTTCTAAACGTATTTCTTTGGCAAGTGTAAAGCCGTCTTTTTTTGGCATCATTACATCTAAAACCAAAATATCAGGATCTTTTTTTTGATAAATTTCAAAAGCTTCTTCGCCATTTTCTGCATCAAAAACTATAAAATCTCTAGATTCTAAACTCTCTTTTACAATCATTGCTAAACTTGCTTCGTCTTCTGCTAACAATACTTTTATCTTATTCATTAGGAATGGTTATTTTAAAAATTGTTTTCTTCTTTTCTGATGAAAGCGAGATTGTTCCGTTGTGTTTTTCGATAATTTTTTTGCAGTAATACAAACCAATACCGAAACCTTTAACATCATGTGTATTTCCTTTAGAAACTCTATAAAATTTATCAAATATTTTTTCTTGCTGATTTTTTTCAATTCCGTTTCCGTCATCAGCAATAGTAATTTCTGTAGATTTTAAAACAGAATTAATATTTATTTCAATATGATTTCCACCATATTTTACTGCGTTATCAATTAGGTTAGAAATTGCATTTTCAAAATGAAAAACATCAACTAAAACATAAATAGGTTGCAAGTTTGTAGAGAAAATTAACTCTTTGTTATTATTTAATAACTTATGTTTTTTTACTAACTTTTCTGTAATTTCAACAATATCAATAGTTTCCTTTTTTAATAGTAACTGCTCACTATCTAAAGTAGCAGTTTCTAATAATTTCTCTACCATTTGATGCAATTTTTTTAACTGAATAGATGACATCGAAAGATATTTCTTTGTTTTTTCTGTATCAGCTAAAACATTAAAATTCTCAATAGCTTCAATAGCAGCAGAAACAGTTGCAATTGGTGTTTTAAATTCGTGTGTAATATTACTAATTAAGTCGTTTTTTATAACTGCTAAATCTTTTTGTTGATTGATGATTTTGAGTAAATAAAAAAGACAAGAAATTATTAAAAGCGATAATAAAAGTGATAATAAAATACCTAAAGAACTTCTTTTTAAAGTTTCGAAAGTAGTATTGTTATAGATAAGTTCAAATTTTTCATTTTCTTTTGCATACGTAGATTTAGAACTAACAGAAAATGTTTTAGGATCTAAAATAGAATCTTTAGTTTGATAAAATAAAGTATCGTTTTTTAAATGATGAAAACTAGTTTTTAAATTAATTCCTTTATTTTTTAATTGATTTTCTATAAGCGAATCTATTTTTTGGTAGGCTACAGATTGATCTAAAAAAGAAATAAAAATGGGTTTTAAATTAGAAACAACCTTTAAACTGTCTGCTGCTTTTTTGCCTTTAAAAAAGGTTATGTTTTTTTTAGAGCCATCTTTATTTAGCGTGTATCCGTTTTTATGGTTAGTAAATTGCGTGATAAATTTTACAGAGTCATTCTTTACATCATCTAGATTTGTGTTAAAAGTTGAAACAAATTCCTTTGCAGAATTCATTAGAGAATCAATTTTTTCTTTTGATGTATTTTCGTCAGAAGTAATTTTAATATTGTTAATTGTTATTTTAGGTTTTTCATCTGTTGTAGTGTTTTTATATAAGCTTTTATCTAAAGAATTAATACTTATAGATTTTTTAACTTCATCATTATTTATAGCCTCAATAATTGTAATAAAACTATTTTTTGCAATTGACGAGTAATATTCTTCTATGGCATTATCTAAACTTAACTGAATTTCATTGGTAACTCTTTGTTTATTTTCTTCGTAATTTTTATAATTCCAATAGAACTGAACTGTAATTGTAGCTACAATTGTTGCAGTAATAAAGTAAAAAAGCAGTTTGTATTTTTTGATGTTCATATTTCAAAGATAATCAGTAAAAATGATAAAAATTGTTGGTTAACACTCGTTAACACTCATTAACTATAAAAATACTTTTGCATGCGCATCTTTGTAACAAGGAATTTAAAAACTAATTATTATGAAAAAAATACTAACAGTGTTATTATTAATTGCTTCAACAATTATTTATGGGCAAGAAGAAAAAAATACATTTACTAAGGCAGAATCAAAAATTACTGAGATAAAATATTCTTTAAATTCTATAAAAGAATTAGAAGATATCGATTGGAAAGAGTTGAAAGCTTTTTTTGATACCAATAAACCAACAGATAAAATAGCATTAAGTTTTGAACTTGATTTACAGGAGTCTAAAAACAATATAAAAAGCGCTATTACAATATCTGGCGAAACAAAAAATATTGACTCTTTAATTATAAGAGCAAAAAAAGGAGTTTTGTCTATAATTAAAATTTCAAAAAACTATCAGAATAAATAAATTATGAAAACAATAATTACAACACTTGCTATTTTTATAGTAACAACTATTTCGGCACAAGAATTTATTGGAAAAGCAATTTATAAAACCAGTAGAAAATCGAATGTTAAATTTGGCGGAGAAAATTCAACAATGTCAGAGAAACAGACAAAAGAAATTGAAGCTAGATTGCAAAAAATGAATCAGAAAACATTTATTCTTCAGTTTGATAAAAGCACTTCTATTTATAAAGAAGAAGTAACTTTAAGTGTTCCAAAACCTAGCGCAAAAGGTGTAAAAGTAGTGTCGTTTTTTTCTGGAGATGATACAGAATCTGTTTATTACAAAAATTTAAAAGAAAAAAGATTTGCTAATAAAACCGCAATAATGGGTAAACCTTTTTTAGTAAAAGATTCTTTACCAATTTATGAATGGCAATTATCATCAGAAACAAAAAATATTGGTTTGTATACTTGTTTTAAAGCTAGTTTTTCTAAAGATGTAGAAAATATAACTACTACTTTAGTAAACGGGAAGTTAGAAGAAGTTAAGAAAATCGAAACAATTGTAACAACAGCTTGGTACACAATGCAAGTGCCAATTAGTAACGGACCAAGTACTTTTTATGGTTTGCCAGGTTTAATTTTAGAAATTAATGATGGAACTAAAATGATTGTTTGTACAGAAATTATTATGAATCCATCAGAAAAAATTAAAATTGAAGAACCAGAGAAAGGAAAAATCGTAAATCAGGCAGATTTTGATGAAATTAGTGAAAAAAAATCGAAAGAAATGATGGAACGTTTTAGCGGTAGAGAAGGTGTTGATATTGGAAATGGTGTAAATATTAGAATGATTGGTAATTAAAAATTTAATTTTTTTTAATTAGAATTAAACCTTTAAGTTTATTTTAAGTCTAACAAGAAATTTTTAGAATTACTTTTGATTAAAAAATAAACAGAATTATATGAAATCATTATTTACAATCCTTTTTGCACTAGTAACAATAACAACTTTTGCTCAGAAAGATTTTCAAGGAAAAGCAATTTACATGTCTAAAACTTCTATTGATTTAGATAATTTTGGAGGCAGAGATGGAAGGCAAGTGTCTGAGGCTCAGAAAAAACAGTTTTTAGAAAGAATGAAATCTCAATTAGAGAAAACTTTTATTCTAGATTTTGATAAATCTTCATCTCTTTATAAAGAAGATGCTAAATTAGAAGCACCAACAACAGGTGGTGGTAGAGGTCCAAGATTTGGTGGTTTTTCTAGCCAAGGAACAAAATATAAAAACACAAAAGATAAAGTAGCTTTAGAAGCTACAGAATTTTTTGGTAAAAAGTTTTTAATTTCTGATGAAATGGTTCAACCAGAATGGGAACTTGGCGCAGAAACTAAACAAATAGGAAACTATACATGTTATAAAGCAACATTACTTAAAGACCCAAATCCGTTAGACTTTTCTAATTTTAGAAGACCAAGAAATGATGATAAAGATGATAAAAAAGAAGATGCAGAAAAGGAAGAAGTAAAACAAATATTGGTAACAGCATGGTATACACCACAGATACCTGTTAGTAATGGTCCTGGAGAATATTGGGGTTTACCAGGTTTAATTTTAGAAATTAATGAAGGTACAACAACTATTTTATGTACAGAAATAGTAATGAATCCATCAGAAAAAGCTGCAATAGAAGCACCAAAAAAAGGTAAAAAGATTACTAGAGAAAAATATAGCGAAACTGTAACTAAGAAAATGGAAGAGTTGAGACAAAATTTTCAAGGAAGAGGTAATCGTGGTGGAGGAAGAGGACGTAATTAATTACAAATAAAGAACAAACAATATTTATGAAAAAATTATTATTCTTAACCATTTTCATGGTTACATTGGTTTCTAGTGCTCAAATTAAATTAACTGGTGTTGTAAAAGACAGTATTGGTGATCCTTTAGAAATGGCAAATGTTTTAGCTATAAATAAAGTTACCAAAAAAATGGCTTCTTATGGTTTTACAGATGTTAAAGGAAATTATAAATTAGAATTAGGAGCAAATGGTACTTTTGATGTAAAAATAAGTTATGTTGGTATGAAAACTACAGATTTTGTAGTTGAAACAAAATCTGATAATGTTATTAGAAATGTAACTTTAGAATATGATAATGCTCTAAACGGAATTAATATTGTTTCTAAAATGCCGGTTACTATAAAAGGAGATACGATTGTTTATAATGCAGACTCTTTTCAAAATGGTACAGAACGAAAATTAGAAGATGTTCTAAAAAAATTACCAGGTGTAGAAGTTAATGACTCAGGTGAAATTGAAGTAGAAGGAAAAACCGTTGAAAAAATAATGGTTGATGGTAAAGACTTTTTTGATGGAGATACAAAATTAGCAACTAAGAATATTCCTTCTAATGCTGTTGATAAAATTGAAGTTTTAAGAAATTTTGCAGATGTAAGTCAACTTAGTAGTGTGCAAAATAACCAAGATAGAGTTGCCATAAATATTAGATTAAAAGAAGGTAAAAAGAACTTTTGGTTTGGAGATATTACTGCTGGTGCAGGAGATTCACCAGATGATAATTTGTATCTTTTACAACCTAAATTATTCTACTATTCACCAAAATATACCATTAATGTTATTGGTGATGTTAATAATATGGGAGAAGTTGTTTTAGATAGAAGTGATATTAGAAACTTTAGTGGTGGTTTTAGAAGTCAAAGTCCATCAAACGGAACAAATATAAGTTTGGCAAGTGCTGGTATTGGTTTTTTAAACGCAAATGCTAGAAATGCAAATAGAATAGAAACAAAGCTAACTGCATTAAATTTTAGTTATTCGCCAAACCCTAAATTAGATTTAAGCGGATTTTTAATCTTTTCTAGTAATAGTAACGGACAAAGAAATATTAATAATATCGATTATATTGATATTGTTGATGATCCAAATACTGTAGAAGATGAAAGCTCTGTAATACCAGATGATATTGTTGATAGCACTACAGATCAAACAAGTAATACAGGTTTATTTAAGTTTAGTGCAAATTATAAACAAAATGTAAGCAAACAATTTAGCTACGATCTTATTGGTCGTTTCTCAAATGAATATAGAAAAGATGATGTAGACTCTAAAGTTTTAAGTGATATTAGTGAAAACGAAAGAGCAACACCATATAAAATTAATCAAAATTTTAGCTATTTTTATACAGCAAACGAAAAAAATATTTTTGCTTTAGAAGTACAACACTTATTGCAAGATGAAGATCCATTTTATGTAGCTTCTTTAGAAAATGACCCATCAAATAATGATGATGCAAACAATGATGGTTTTGATGATTCTGCAGAAACGTTAGGTTTAGACCAAACTAACTTCTTTTATAAATTAGAACAAGATAGACGTGTAAAATCTAATCAATTAGATGCTAAATTAGATTATTACAATATTTTAAATGATAAGAGTAATTTAAACTTTGTTTTTGGAACTATACAAAGTGTGCAAAATTTTGATTCTAAATTCTTTCAAATTTTAGATAATGAAAGCATATATACTCCAACTCCAACAATTGTAGGAAACACAGATCCACAAACAACAAATGATACAGAATATACTTTTTCTGATATTTATACAGGATTAAGATATCGTTTAAAATCTGGTATTTTTACTTTTACACCGGGTGTAACTTTACATGCTTATAATGTAAAAAATACACAATATCAAACAGAAATTGTTGAAGATAAATTTCAAAAAATATTTCCAGAACTTTCTATAATTGCACAATTTAAGCAAAGCGAATCTTTAAGATTTTCTTATAAACAAGAAGTTAACTTTACAGATGTTAATCAACTAGCAAGAGGTATTGTAGCAAATAGTTATGGTTCTTATTATTATGGTAATCAAGATTTAATGAATGCTCATATACATAATGTGAATTTAAATTATTCTAGTTTTAATCTATTCAATTACACAAATGTATTTGCAAGAATTAACTATAAGAAAACAATAGATCAAATTAATTCGAATGTAATTTTTGAACCAGGTTCTGTTGTGTCTAGTAGTACATCATTAAATTCACCTTTTGATAACGAAAGTCTTACTGCATCAGGTAGATTAGGTAAAACATTTGGTAAATTTAAAACATCTTTAGGAGCTAATTATAATTTAAGTAAAACATACCAATTTATAAACTCCTTAGAAAATACAAACGAATTATTTTCTCAAAGTTATACAGCAAGTCTTAGTACTAATTTTACAAAGGCGCCAAATGTTAGTTTAGGGTATAGTTTAAGTTTGTCAGATCAAAATAATAGTTCAAGACCAGCAACTGTAAAAGGAGTTACAAATGCACCTTCTATTGGTTTTGATGCTTATATTTGGAACTCTTTAACAGTGCGTTCAGATTTTTCTTACAATGAAGTAAAACAAGATGGAGTAGTAGCAAATTCTTTTAAAATTTGGGATGCAACTTTAGCTTATAGAAAAGATAAAGACGCAAAATGGGAGTATGAACTAGTTGGTAGTAACCTTTTAGCAACTGGTTCTCGATCAACTGTTAGTACTAGTAACATTGCTTTTACTGTTAATGAAACTTTTATTTTACCTAGATTTGTAAGTTTAAGAGTTCGTTATCAATTGTAATTTTAGTATCACATATAATTAAATGGCTCTTTTTAGAGCCATTTTTTATTTTGTTTACTTATTTTTACAACATGAGTTTATTAGCTACAAAATCTCCATTTATTGCAACTTTTAAAAGTTTAGGTGCGCTTTACTTATTTATCTATTTTGGCTTATTTTTAGATAGCTTTTACATGGTAAAAATAACTGATGATGCTCAGTTTTATGCAATTATTAGTATGTTTATTGGTTTTACTATCGTTTTTTTTAAGGTAAACAAACGTGTAAAAGAACAAATGTTAACAGCTGTAATTCTTGCAGTTATTGGTGAATATTTTTTTTCAATATTATTAGGAATGTACACATATAGGTTAGAAAATGTACCACATTATGTGCCTCCAGGTCATGCTTTAGTCTATGCTGCTGTTTTGTGTTTTTCTAAAGCAAAATCTATTATATTACACAAAGTAAAATTAGAAAAAGTTTTTACCGTTTTTATAATTATATATGCTACTTTTTTTTTAATATTTAAAAATGATGTGTTTGGTTTTGTTATGACAGTTGCCACGCTTCTAATTCTTAGAACCAAACCTAGAGAACGTCTTTTTTATTTAACAATGTATATTTCTGTTGCATATTTAGAAATTATAGGAACCAATTTTTTATGCTGGAAATGGCCAAGTACAGCTTGGGGTATATTCGATTTTTTACCAAGTTATAATCCGCCAAGCGGTATTAGTTTTTTTTATTTCTTATTAGATTTAGGTTGTTTGTGGTTGTACAAAAAGCGTCATAAAATAGCTTGGTCAAGAATGAAAAATATCAGGAAAATTCGTTTAGAAACCAATACTTCTCTAAACTAAAAAAGTAATAACTTCGTTATAAAATTAAACCTAACTACATTTAAAAAATGTCAATAAAAGTAATAGCTGTTTCTAAGATTTATAAAATTCAAAAAGCATTAAATGAGGTTTCTTTTTCTGCGGATAAAGGTAGTATTATTGGTTTTTTAGGACCAAATGGAGCAGGGAAATCAACCATGATGAAAATCTTAACGGGTTTTATAAAACCTAGTTCTGGTGAAGTTTTTATTGATGATATAGATGTTTTAAAAAAACCGTTAGAAGCACAAAAAGTAATTGGGTATTTACCAGAACATAATCCGTTATATACAGATATGTATGTGCGAGAATATTTACAGTTTCAAGCATCAATATTTAAAATTTCGTCTGCGATAGATTTGACTGAAAAAGAGCAGATAGAAACTTGTATAGAAAAAGTAGGTTTAACCTCTGAAGCTCATAAAAAAATTAATCAATTATCTAAAGGATATCAGCAAAGAGTAGGTTTGGCAGCAACTATTTTACATAATCCAAAAGTGTTAATTTTAGATGAACCAACAACGGGTTTAGATCCTAATCAATTAGTTGAAATTAGAGAGTTAATAAAAGAGTTAGGAAAAGAGAAAACAGTGCTTTTTTCTACACATATTATGCAAGAAGTAGAAGCGGTTTGCGATAGAGTTATCATTATTAAAAAAGGTGAAGTTTTGATTGATAAAAAATTATCTGAACTAAAAGATGATAATAAACAAATTATAGAAGTTACGTTTGATTATAAAATTGAAGAGCAGTTTATAAAGAGATTGCCAAATGTAGTTTCTTTTAAAAATAATTATGATAATACTTGGTATATCACTTTTGAAAGTGATGAAGATATGCGACCTAAAATATTTGATTTTGCACAAGAAAACGGTTTAAAAATATTGAGTTTAAATACTCAAAATAAAAATCTAGAAACGCTTTTTAGAGAAGTTACAGTTTAGGTTTTTATTATTTTTAAATAATTGAAAATAAATAATATAGTAAGAGTAATACTGTAATTTTTACCTTTTATAAATTATTTAGTCAAATGTTCGTAAGCTTCTAACAAAGTTGGAAATACCAAAATACTTCCTGCATCTTTTAATTCTTTATCAGAATATTGTGTTGTAATACCGATAGGAATCATGCCTGCTAATTTTGCGGCTTTTGTACCAGTTAAGCTGTCTTCAAAAATCCAAATATTTTTAAAATCATCATTTTTAAAACCTAAAGCTTTTGCTAAAGTAATGTAGGCTTCTGGAGAAGGTTTTGGTTTTTCGTAATCTTCTACTCCAAAAACTGTTGTAAAGTTTAAGTTTAAATGCTGAATACTATTTTTTAAAAATTGTCTAGTTGCGTTACTTGCAATTCCGTAAGGTATTTTTTCTTCGGATAAAAAAGAAGTAAACTCTATAACTCCAGGTAATAATTTAGGAACTTTAAAACGAGTTTCTATGTGTTTATCCTTTAAAAAATAGAGTTCTTCTGTTTGTGCTTCTTTACCAATAACGCTACAAAAATACTCCGCAATTATCATAGGCGATTTTCCTGCATTAAATTTAGGGAACGGAGCAATTTCTGCATCAAATAATTCTTTAAAAGCAGAAGTCCAAGCCGAATAATGACTTTCAAAACTATCGACTATAACTCCGTCAAAATCGAATAAAAATCCTTTAGGTAAAATCATTAGTTGTTTTTTTCTCGTTGAATAATTCAGTTAAATATGGGTTTAAGAATTTATTAGTTGGGTCTAATTTTCTTCTTAATAATTTAAAATCATCCCATTTTTCATAAACTTTAGAGAGTTCTGCATCTTTAGCTTTAAAACGTTTGGCCCAATGAGGTTTACCTCCGTGTTTTAAAAAGATATTCTCAATACTTTTAAAAGCTTCATACGTATCTGCAGTTGCTGCATTTCTAGAAACACAACCCATTGTAACGGTATCTTTTTTATAAGCATAACTTAACCAAGATTTGTCTTTATGCACAAAACGAACATCCATAGGAATATGAATAAACGATTTGTTGCTCCATTTATTAATTTCTGATTTTAGTTCTTCAAAAACCGTAGGAAAAATATCTAAACCAATAGTCCATTCTGCTAACTCTAAAGTAGAACCTCTAGATTTTGTAACGGTTGCTTGGTATAAAGAACCTTTGTGTTCTTTTGTAGAACTAAAAAAACCTCGGTATAAAAGTTTGTTAGCAATCGCGGTAATCCAAGGGAAAACATGCGAATATTTATACAATATTTTAGAAGCTGTTCTTCTGTGTTTTAAATATTTAGGGCCTAAATCTTCCTTAATTTCTGTATTTGGATCAATTTTATCGCCAGTAATTACATATCCTTTATCTGTATGTGGAATCCATAAAATTCTTAGAAAATCATGCTTTTTTAAACGTTCTTTAATTTTTGGTAACCAAATAGCATCACTTTCTGGGCCTTCTTTTATGTGTAAAGTGTAAATTGGTTCGCATTTAAAAGTAATGGTAGATAAAACTCCTAAAACCCCTAAAGAAACTCTAACGGCATTAATTAAGTCGTCTTTATCAGTTATTTTTTTTAAAGAACCATCAGCTAAAATAATATTACATTCTGTAATATATTCTGATAACAATTTTCCGCTTGTTCCATGAGTTCCTGTTGCTAAAGCGCCACCAATTGTAATCGTATTTATATCTGGTAAACAAGGAATACACCAACCTTTTGCTTCTACAGCTTCTATTAAATCTCCTAAAATAATACCAGATTGAACGGTTATTGTTTGTTCTGTATTATTATAAGATAAAATTTTGTTGTAGTCTTTTATATCTACCAAATTTTCAGTACCAGACGCAATATCTGCAGAGGATTGCTTGTTTCCAAAAATCCTTATTTTTTGTGAATTTTTTACAACTTCTTGTAATTCTTGCTCGGTAGAAATAGTATAAAGAGATTTGTAGTTATAAGTTACGTTCTCGTTCCAACTTACCCAAACTCCGTTGTTGTTTTGTTTCATTTATTTTAAAAAATATTAAACAAAAGTAATCAATAATCTTTTTTTAGCGTGTATGCTTTAACTTTATTTTAGAAATTTAATTCAACTTTTAATTAGTTATAATTAATTTATAGGAATTATAATACCAATACCAGTTCTTAAGCCAGACCAACCAGTTTTTACGCTATTATTAGAGTTATCAATAAGGTGTGTTTCTGTGTTTTCTTTAAATATTAGTTTTCCGCCTAAAACTAGATCAAAACCAAAATTAGCTTTTAAGATTAAAAATGATAATGGATACTCGTAATTTAATTGAGCACCAACACCTAAATCTATAGAATTTAATTTAACTAAATCTTCTTCTATGTAGTTTTGTATTTCAGAATAACTATCTAAACTTAATGAAGAATACATTGAAAAAGCTTTAAGACCAATTCTAAAATCTTTTTTATCAGAAAGATCTATATAATAAATTGCGCCAAAAGAAATTGCGTTTAAAGCTTCTTCTATTTTAACAATTCCAGAATAATCTGAATAGGATAATTTACCTCCAGTAGCATTGTAGGCTAAAAATAGACTAATGTTAGATGGAATAATTTCGTAACCTAGTGTAAAACCAATATTTGCAGGAAAATTATCAACAGTTTTTAAAGGAATTGATGATAAATCGCCTTTAAATTCTTCTTGAAAATCTGACAAGTTAGAGTGAGAAAAGGTGTTATAGTTAGTTTCAAAAAATAATTTTCCTTGTTGCGAGTATATATTTACCGTTAAAATAAGTGCAATTATTGTAATTGAATTTTTCATATTAGAAATAGTTTTTTAAGTAAAAACCTCTTGTAGAAATAAGAGTATTGTTAAAATAAAAATAGTCTTGTATGTTTGCAGTAGAATTATATAAGTTTATCGATTTAATTTCTTGTGTTGCTTCATCAATAATATGTAGTTCTGTATTTATGCTATAATCTTTGGTAAATACTAAAAACTTGTTTTGATCTTCTAAGTAATTAAAATATCTTGGATTTAAATTATCAAAAATAGATTGTTTTGTAGCTGTATTAGATTGTGTTTTATATTCGTAAAACTCATTGTTATTCGTGTTGAAATAAATTGTGTTTTTTAGAGAGTTTTCTTGAAAGCCAATGATAGAAGAATTATCTGACGTTTCATAAATTTCAGTTACTATTTCTCCTTCTATTTTGTAAATTTTATCTAGTAAACTAAAAAACTGTCCATTTAAAGTTATACCAAAATATTCATCTTTCTTTTTTGATAAAAGTAATTTTTTAGAAGATACATCGTATATTTTTACTGTATTGTAATTGTTTATATTGTCTATAATAATTGTGTTTTCTCTAAACCTTACTAAACTTCCATATTCTCTAGTAGAGTAATTATTAATGTTATGTTCTGATATTTTAGATAATGAATTACCATCTAAAACCATAGATTTAGAATTTAGATCGAGTATTAAGTTTTGGCTTTTATCTACTGTTAAATCTCCAAAATAATTTGTTGTGGTTGTAATTGTTGTTGAATTAATAACTTCAAAAGTATCTGAATTAAATTCTATAATTTTTACAGGATTATTACCAAGATAACCTTGATTATTTTCAATTAATAATGCATACGTTTTATTTGATTGTGGCAAGTAAACAAATTTTCTATAAGAATAAGATTCAGGAGTTTCAAATTTTTCTCCTCTGTGTGTTTTTAAGTATAAAGTTTTGGAAGAATACCCGTTTTGGGAGTTAAAATTTAAAGAATAACTTTCTTCTACACCAAAAACAAAAGAAGTAGATAATAATTTTTCACCTCCATTAATATCAAGAGGAAAATAGAGGTTATTAATACCTAAATAAAAATCTATACTACTAATATTGTTATATAATGCATGTTTAGACCAAGTTATTTTTGTGGAATATTCAGTGATAAAATCAAATTGTAAATTAAAAGTATCTGGTATTGTAATTGAATTTACTTCTCCATAAACATTGTTGTAATAATTTTCAATAAGCGTTTTGTATTCAATATAAGTTCCAATTGTGTTTGTGTCTAAATAATATCCGTTTTTAATATCTTTTTTAGATAATATTATACTATTGTATGCGCCATCGGCTTCTATATTTAAATAAGGAGAAATAGAACTTTCTATTTCATTTACTAATTCATAAGAATCAAAATTAACTTTTATAGAACCATTAATAAGTTCTACAGAGTTAATGATTAAAGGTTCGGCGTCTTTGTTTACAGTAAAATCAAAGTCTTGTTCAGCAACATAATACTCTCCACCAGATAATTCTGCTAAACTACCCGTATTAGATTTTATGGTTAATTCTATTTTTAATGTGTGGTTTCCTTCTGATAAATTTTCAATATCTAAAAAAAAAGTATCTTTTTCGTTTTGATTTTGAGAAACGAATTCAGCATCTATATAAAAATTAATATAGTATAATGGGTTTTTATCAGAGCTGTAATTATATTCAATATATTTTGGTTTTGTTATTGTTTCATCTTTAGAAAAATTTGGTAAAACAAAAGAAATAGAAGGGTCAGTTATTTCAATTTCGTTAAAATAGTCTTCAGAAAAATTATAATCACAAGTAGAAAAAAGAAGAATTGAAGCAAGTAATAATAATCGGGAATAAATTTTTCTCATTAATTTTGTTTATTTTTTTAGATTAAATTATAAAAGCTTGAGGCTTTATTTTATTTCAACTTCTTTCTTTAAAATATTTTTTTAAGTTTCCACTATATAGTTTATTCTCTTTAAATTTAATTTAACATCAATTTTCTGATATAAATTTTCTTTGGCAAAGATATATTATTAGAAATAAGTAGAAATTAATTTAATTTATAGGCTATTTGATCTTTGTCTAAAGTTGCTAATAATTCATTAGAAACATTCACCTTTGTATTTCTACTAGGTAAACTTATTTCAATTTTTTCTTTCGCATCCCAGATAGTAAAGTGTAGATTTTGTTTACCCGGACTCTTTTTTAGAATGTTTTCTAAATTAGAAATTGCATCAGTAGTAATTTCTTGTAACGAAATTTTAATTGTTACTTTTTTACAGAGTTCATCCATAATATCGTGCAGCAATTTAAAATCTATAAATTTTAACCTTGGTTCACCGGTAACTCCATCTTTATTTGTCCAACCAGCTTGAACGGTTGTTCTCACAAATAAAAATGAATTAGGAACAAAAAAGTGTTTAAACCTTAAATATTCTTCACCAAAAACACGAAACTCATAACTATCTCCATAATCTTCTATGGTAAATAAAGCCCAGCCTTTTCCTGCTTTAGAAACTCTATGTTGTACATCAGTAACAATACCTGCAAAAGACAAATTATTACCTACAAGTTTTTGTAAATCTCCTTTAAAGTCTTTTAGTGTTGCGTTGCAAAAAATCATTTCATTTTTAAAATCGTCTAAAGGATGTGCAGAAATATAAATTCCGATAACTTCTTTCTCTTGTGATAAAAGTTCCATAGTTCCCCAAGTTTCACATTCTGGAATCTCAGGTTCTGGAAACTGTACCGTAGAAGCTTCTCCAAACATAGAAACTTGAGCAGAGTTTTCATTTTCTTGAAACTTACTTCCAAATTTCATGGCGCGTTCTAAAAAGGTTAAACCCTTTTCATCTGTAGCAAAATATTGCGCTCTATGTGTATCAGTAAAAGAATCGAAAGCACCTGCTTTTATCAAACTATCAAAAGATTTTTTATTAGCAGCACGTAAATCAACCCGTTTTGCTAAATCAAAAATTGATGTATAATTACCATTATTTTTTCTTTCTTCAATAATAGCTCTAACGGCTCCAGCTCCAACACCTTTTACGGCAGCCATTCCAAAACGAACAGCACCTTCTTTATTTACAGAAAATTTTAAATAAGATTCATTTAAATCTGGTCCTAAAACTTTTAGTCCCATTCGTTTACATTCTTCCATAAAAAATGAAACAGATTTAATGTCGTTCATGTTATTAGATAACACAGAAGCCATATATTCTGCTGGATAATGAGCTTTTAAATATGCAGTTTGATACGCAATCCAAGCATAACAAGTAGAATGAGATTTGTTAAAGGCATAACTTGCAAAGGCTTCCCAATCTTTCCAGATTTTTTCTAATTTTTCTTCATCATGACCATTTGCAGAAGCTTGTTCTACAAATTTTGGTTTCATTTTATCTAGAACCGCAATTTGTTTTTTACCCATTGCTTTACGTAAAACATCGGCTTCACCTTTTGTGAAATCTGCCAATTTTTGCGATAAAAGCATTACTTGCTCTTGGTAAACTGTAATTCCGTATGTTTCTGCCAAATACTCTTCCATGGCAGGTAAATCGTACTCAATATCTTCTGTTCCGTGTTTTCTGTTGATAAAACTCGGAATATATTCCATAGGTCCAGGACGATACAATGCATTCATTGCAATTAAATCGGCAAAAACGGTTGGTTTTAAAGAA
The DNA here is from genome assembly GCF_900105145.1 of Polaribacter sp. KT25b. Lineage (NCBI taxonomy): Bacteria > Pseudomonadati > Bacteroidota > Flavobacteriia > Flavobacteriales > Flavobacteriaceae > Polaribacter > Polaribacter sp. KT25b. The sequence goes on from NZ_LT629752.1 coordinate 545,088, forward strand.
CGCATGTGTTTTTGCATTCCTGGAGATTCATATTGAAAAACACCAACGGTTTCCCCTCTCTGGAATAATTCATAAGTTTTTATATCATCCAAAGGAAAATTCTCTGGATCTAAATCTACATCATGTTTTGCTTTTACAATTTTAACGGTGTCTTTAATTAAAGTCAACGTTTTTAATCCCAAGAAATCCATTTTTAATAAACCAGCAGTTTCTACCACAGAGTTATCAAATTGGGTAACATACATGTCGGAATCTTTTGCTAAAGAAACCGGAACATAATTTGTAATATCACCAGGCGTAATAATTACTCCACAAGCATGAATTCCGGTATTTCTAACAGAACCTTCTAATATTGTAGCTTTATTAATGGTTTCGGAAACTAAATCTGTACCGAAAGACATGTTTTTTAATTCTTCTACAAGTACTTTTTCTTCTGCACGTAAGCCATCAACTTTACCTTTACTTTTTGCATCATCTCCAAAAATATTTTTTAGTTTAATTCCCGGAATTAATTTGGCAATTCTATCGGCTTCAAAAAGTGGTAAATCTAAAACTCTGGCAGTATCTCTAATAGAAGATTTTGCCGCCATTGTTCCGTAAGTAATAATTTGTGCTACTTGGTTTGCACCATATTTATCAATTACATAATCCATTACACGTCCACGTCCTTCATCATCAAAATCAATATCAATATCGGGCATTGATACACGTTCTGGATTTAAGAAACGCTCAAAAAGTAAATCGTATTTAATAGGATCTATATTTGTAATCCAAAGACAATAAGCAACTACAGAACCTGCTGCAGAACCACGACCAGGACCCACAGCAACATCCATTCTTCTTGCAGCCCTAATAAAATCTTCTACAATTAAGAAGTAACCAGGATATCCAGTTTTTTCAATAACTTCTAATTCAAAATCTAATCGTTCTTTTATGGATTCTGTAATTTCTCCGTAACGTTTTTTAGCACCTTCAAAAGTTAAGTGTTTTAGAAAGTTATTCTCTCCACGTTTTCCATTATCTTTTTCATCTTCCGGATCTTTAAATTCGTCACCAATATTAAAAGCAGGTAATAAAACGTCTCTTGCAAGTGTAAAAATTTCTATTTTATCTACAATTTCTTGTATATTACTAATGGCTTCTGGTAAGTCTGCAAAGAGTGTTTTCATTTCGTCTGTAGACTTAAAATAATACTCTTGGTTGGGCAAACCATATCTGTAACCACGTCCTTTACCTATAGGAGTAGATTGTTTTTCTCCGTCTTTTACACATAATAAAATATCATGTGCGTTAGCGTCTTCTTTTTCTAAATAAAACGTATTGTTAGTGGCAATAATTTTTACATCATGCTTTTTAGAAAACTTTAATAAAGTTTCATTAACAATATTTTCGTCTTGTTGGTCGTGACGCATCAACTCAATATAGAAGTCGTCTTTAAATTGTTCTTTCCACCAAATTAAGGCTTCTTCCGCTTGTTTTTCTCCTAAATTTAAAATTTTACTAGGAACTTCTCCGTACAAATTCCCTGTTAAAACAATAATATCTTCTTTGTATTTTTCTACTAATGCTTTATCAATTCTGGGTACATAATAAAATCCATCTACAAAAGCCGCAGAAGACATTTTTGCTAAATTGTGATATCCATTTTTATTTTTTGCCAACAAAACAACTTGATACCCATTATCCTTTTGCGATTTATTTTTATGATCTTCACAGATGTTAAACTCACAACCAATAATTGGTTTCATAGGAGTTTCTGCAGTTTTATTATGACTTAAAACAGCATTTACAAAATGAAAAGCGCCCATCATGTTTGCAGTATCTGTCATAGCAACTGCTGGCATATTATCCTTTGCAGCAGCACTTACAATGTTTGCAATTTGCATTGTAGATTGTAAAACAGAATATTGTGTATGATTGTGTAAATGCGAAAATTGTACGTCTTTTAATTCTGCTAAACCTTCTGATGTTGATTTGGTTTCTACAGTACCTTTTAATTTTTCTAAACGCTTTCGAATTTTATCGCTTTCTTGTTTTAGGTTAATGTGCTTTAAACCAATTACTTGTATTGGTTTTGGGTTTGCTTCAGAGAAATTCTTGAAATAATCATCATCAACATCTAATTGTTCTTGCGTAAATTCTCTTAAACGAATTAACTCTAAAAAACAACGAGTTGTAGCCTCAACATCGGCGGTTGCGTTGTGGGCTTCACCAAAACCAACACCAAATAAATGACTGTGTAATTCTGTTAATGTTGGTAGTTTAAATTTACCACCACGTCCACCAGGAATCTGACACATGATAGCCGTTTTTTCAGTACACGTATCTAAAAGAGGGAGAGAAGTTAGATTATTTTCTACACCTAATCTATGGAATTCGCACCCCATAATATTAATATCAAACTCAACATTTTGCCCAACAATAAACTTAGTTTTTTTTAAAGCTTCGTTAAAAAGTTGTAAACCTTTATCTAACTCAATTCCTTGTTCTGCTGCTAATTCTGTAGAAATTCCGTGAATTCTTTCAGCATCGTAAGGAATATTAAAATTGTCCGGTTGTATTAGAAAATCGTTGTGTTCTAACATATTTCCCATTTCATCATGCAATTGCCATGCAATCTGTATACATCTAGGCCAGTTGTCTGTATCTGTAATTGGTGCATTCCAACTTTTAGGTAAACCGGTAGTTTCTGTATCAAAAATTAAGTACATAAATGAGTTTTTGGGTAATGAATTTGGAAAGTTAAAAGTACAAAAACAAGCGATTGTAGAGTTGTTAAATCGTTTTGTTTTATTAACATAAAAAAAGTCAACCTATAATTAGGTTGACTTTGAGTAAATTAACTATTACAATTATTTAATTATGCTAACTCTTCTTCTACCATTATAATATTAATTGCAGCTTGTATTTTTTGTTTTTGATGTTCTAACATTTTTCTTGTTGATGGAGCAAAAGCATCTTCTTGTAAAATGTTTTCATATTCTTGATAACTGGCTTTTTCTCCTCTCATAGCTTCTTCTAAAATTGCTTCTTCATTATTAGCGCTAAATAGAGCTTTTAAAGACATCCAATTTCTATGCATAGATCCTTTTACAGATCCATCATTTTCTGGGATTTGCCCATAAGATAATATTTCTGTTCTCAATTCTTTTGCAAATAAGCTTCTTTCTGAAGCTCTATTTTTAAAGAAAATTTTTAATTTTGGACTATCTACATTTTCAGCAGAATTTAAGTACCCTTTTTCTGCATCATAATTTTTTTCTAATAGTTCATTTAATTTGTTCGAAATTTTTTCTGTGTACTTCATAATATCATTTTCATTTTAAATTTCAATAGATTGTTTTAAGATGCGTATTGTTTCACATCTGTTGGTTTATGTTACAAATGTAGAAGATATTTAGACTTATGATTGATGCAAAAGATTTGATTCTTAGCTCATATGCTATTTAAATAAAGTTTTAAGAATTGTGTTGATTTGAATATTGTTAGTGGTTTCTATATAAATGCGTTAAGGATTGAATGGTGTGTTTGAGCTCTTTTTGAGGTACGAAAAAAAGCGAGTAGTGAAAGCCTGTTAAAACGCCCTAAAAAATATTGATAATTAAAGTTTTAGTTTTAAAAAGGTTTTGTACTTTTGCCCCCACTTACCACGAGATGGTAAAATTTTTAATAATCAAGGTCGCGAACCTTAAAAAATTAACACAAAATGCCAGTAAAAATTAGATTACAAAGACACGGTAAAAAAGGAAAACCATTCTATTGGATAGTTGCCGCAGATTCACGTGCAAAAAGAGACGGTAAATACTTAGAAAAAATAGGTACTTATAATCCAAATATCAACCCTGCAGTAATTGACTTAGATGTTGATAAAGCTGTAACTTGGTTACAAAATGGTGCACAACCAACAGATACTGCTAAAGCAATTTTATCTTATAAAGGTGCTTTATTAAAGAATCATTTAGCTGGTGGTGTAAGAAAAGGAGCCTTAACAGAAGAGCAAGCAGAAGCTAAATTTGCTGCTTGGTTAGAAGAAAAAAGTGGTAAAGTTGCTGCTAAAGAAGAAGGTTTAACAAAATCTCAAGCAGATGCAAAAGCGAAAGCATTAGCAGCTGAAAAAGCAGTAAACGAAGCAAGAATTGAAGCAGCTAAGCCAGTTGTTGAAGAGGTTGCAGAAGAAGTAGTTGCAGAAGAAGCAGCGCCTGAAACAATTGATGACGCAGCAGCAAAAGCAGCAGAATAAATTATAAATTGATACGATAATGCGTAAAGAAGATTGTTTTTATTTAGGCAAAATCGTTACAAAATATAGTTTTAAAGGTGAAGTTGTTATCAAATTAGATACAGACGAACCTGAGTTGTATACAGAAATGGAATCAGTTTACGTCGAATTTGGCGCAAACTTGGTTCCATTTTTTATTGATAAAAGTTCTCTTCATAAAGGAAATCAATTACGTGTTCAGTTTGAAGATGTATATTCTGAAGAAGAAGCAGATTCTATATTAAAATGTGGCGTTTATTTACCTTTAGATTTATTACCAAAACTTACTGGAGATAAATTTTATTTTCATGAAGTAATAGGTTTTACTGTTGTAGATTCCAATTTTGGAGAAGTTGGTACTTTAGTTCATATTAATGACAAGGCTGCACAACCACTTTTTGAAATTGATAGTGATGGTAAAGAAGTTTTTATCCCTATGATTGATGATTTTATCAAAAAAGTAGATAGAGAAAACAAAACAATACTCGTTACTGCTCCTGATGGATTAATAGAACTTTATTTGTAAAAAGAAAGGTGGCCGAGTGGTCGAAGGCGCACGCCTGGAAAGTGTGTATACGGCAACGTATCGAGGGTTCGAATCCCTTCCTTTCTGCAAAGAAAATTATATGTTAAAAAAGCTCATAAACATCTTGTTTATGAGCTTTTTTTCTTTTTAAACAATCCTGTTAAGTTATTGAATATAGACTTTAGCTTTAATATTACTTACCTTAATAAAAGTTTAATTATTTAACATTGATTATTTATACATAATAAATTTTACACTCTACAATTAACCTATTCTATTTTTCGAATTACAAAAAAGAATTGAACTACTTAAAGATTCAAGTAGTAAATCATTTTAAAGATAAATTCTAATTAGAAAGGGGTAATTTTAAATAAATTACTTACGTTAATTTCTTTTTTCTTTGTAGGAACTAAGTTTCAATGCTTAATTTTCAAAACAATAAAAATGAGATTTAAAAACATAAGAATTATAATTTTACTGAATGTATTTCTTTTAATACTATCATGTGGTCATCAAAAAAATGTAACAAATAGTAATAAAAAGGAAACGACTGTATATCCTTTTTCTGATCCAGAAAACTCAGGCAATTGGGTTTTAAATGCTGATGTATCCGATGAATTTGAAGATGATAAAATAGATGAAGACAAATGGTATATTGTAGGGAAGTTTAAAGACGGAAAACCTTTTTATAAGCACCCAGACAAACCAAATAAGAAAGTTTGGAAAGGACGCGCACCTTCTCAATTTTCTGGAAGAAATTACCGTTTAGAAAATGGAAAATTAATTTTAGAAACACGTTGGGAACCAGATTTTCCCTTTTCGGATGATGTTCAAAAACCTTGGGGTAAAAAAGAAGGACAAGTAGAAAAATTCGAAAACTTAACAACCGCATGTTTCGTTGGACGTAAATTTTTTAAGTACGGTTATATGGAAATTAAAAGTAAAGCTGCAGATGCAGAAATTACTAGTGCTTTTTGGGCTATTGGAAATGGTGTAGAACTAGATGTTTTTGAACAATTTGGAGATCATAGACAACCTAATAAAGAGGCAAACGGAAAAGATAGAGAACTTTGGTGGTCTATACATGATTGGGCTAGAAAAAATAAAGTGGTATACACAGAACATTTAGATTATGGTTTTAGAGTAGCAGATAACTTTCATGTGTATGGTATTGAATGGAATGAAAAAGGACTTAAATTATATGTAGATGGAAAATATAAAACCGGAGCAACTAAAGAACAGGTAGAAGCCTATGCTTTAAAAAAACACAATTTACCAGATGGTTGGATAATGACCAAGCCATTATCTATTTGGCTAGATCAAGAAACTTTTCCTTGGCATGGAGTTCCAGATAGTAAAAAAGATTTAGAATTAAACAGTCCGGAGGGTAAAAAAGATGATGGAGTTGTAGATTTCGAAATTGAATATGTTAGAGTTTGGCAGAAAAAATAAGCTCAATGAAAATATTTAAAATCATATTTATTTTTTTGATTTGTTTTTCTTGCGGAAATAATACAACTATTGATGAAGAAATTATCGATGAAATTATAATTGTTGATGATACAAATGATGATCAGGAAGAAGAAGATGTTGTGGTTGCACCAAATTCAGATTTTCCTTTATCGGATCAAAAAAATGAAGGTAATTGGATTTTAAATACAGACATAAGTGATGAATTTGATGCAAATATATTAGACGAAGAAAAATGGCAGATTCAAGGAAAAGATAATGTTTATAAATCTAATTTTATAGGTAGAGCTCCATCACAATTTTCTATGGATAACGCTATCGTTGAAGATGAAAAATTGAAGATTGTAACAAAATGGGAACCAGATTTTGACTTTAGCTCTAATTCTCAAACTGTAAATGGTGTAGTTTACAAATACGAAAATATTACTACTGCAGCTGTAATCAGTAAAAAACAGTTTATGTATGGTTATATGGAAATTAAGTGTAAATCTGCAAATGCACAAGTAACAAGTTCTTTTTGGACAACGGGAAAGAATACATCAGAATTAGATATGTTTGAAATGTTTGGCGGGCATAAAACTAGCGATTCTTGGAAAAAAAGATTAAAATTAAATATTATAAGTTGGGATCCAAATAACTATTATTATCAGCCAAATAATAAAGGACCAGTTTATACAAGTAATATTCAAGTAGCCGAGAATACTGCAGATGATTTTCATGTTTATGGTTTTGATTGGACATCAGAATATATCAAAATTTATGTTGATGGTGTTTTGCAAGCCAATGAAACTATTTTAAAATCAGAATTAACAAATAAAGGTGCAAATCCAGAAAAATGGGTTACAAATGTTCCTTATTGGATTTGGTTTGATTCAGAAACTTTTCCATGGCTAGGTATTCCTAATCAATCAGAATTACAAGTTCCTGCAGAATATCAAATAGAATATATAAGAGTTTGGCAAAAAAGTTGAGATAAAAAAGAAAGAAAATAATAAATCAATAATTAATTAAAATTTAAGTATCATGAAAAAAATCGTTTTAACATTATTATTAGTAGTAGCATTTACAACAGCTTACGGGCAAAACAAGTATCAAGAAAGACAAAATAAATACTTTGTAGAAGCTGCTGCAAAAGAGTTTAATTTAGATGAACAACAACAAAAAGATTTAACAGAAATAAGAACTACAATGGTACTTGCTTATGGAGAATCTCAAAAAGCTTTTACTGCAGGAGATATTACAAAAGAAGAAAAAAAAGCTAAAAACAGAGAAGCTAGTAAAGCATTTAACAATGCTGTAATAAAATTAACGGGTAAAAATTACAAAGAATTAGCTCCGTTTTTTCAAAGAATGAGAGACGAATTAAAAGGCGTTAAATAACTAAAGTAAACTAAAATCTGAATATTTTAAATTTTATAAAAAATGAAATTATCAAATAGTATAAAGTTTTTTACTTGTGTATCTGCATTGTTTTTAATGAGTTGTAATTCTTCAAAAGAAAAAGTAGCAAGTAAAGAAAAGGTTGTAAAAAACCAAACGATAGAGAAACCAAATATTTTGGTAATTCTTTGTGATGATTTAGGATATTCGGATGTTGGTTTTAATGGCGCTAAAGATATAATTACACCAGCTTTAGATCAATTGGCAGATAATGGTACAATTTTTACATCTGCTTATGTTACTCATCCTTTTTGTGGGCCAAGTAGGGCATCATTAATGACAGGTTTGTATCCTCATAAAATTGGAGCTCAATTTAATTTACCGCCAAATAGCGGAGAAACTATTAAAAAAGGAATCTCTGTAGATGAACCTTTTATAAGTAAAGTTTTAAATGAAACAGGTTATCGCACTGGTATTATTGGTAAGTGGCATTTAGGTTCTAACCCAGAATTTCATCCTAATGTTAGAGGTTTTGATGATTTCTTCGGATTTTTAGGAGGTGGTCATAATTATTTTCCAGAACAATATAATGCTGCTTATAAAAAGCAAAAAGAAAGTGGTAAGAAATTGATTTGGGATTATTTACATCCAATAGAACATAATGGAAAAAATGTTGATGAAACAGAATATTTAACTGATGCTTTTTCAAGAGAAGCTGTTCGTTTTATAGATGATGCGTCTAAAACTAAAGATCCATTTTTCTTGTATCTTGCCTATAATGCACCACATACTCCTTTAGAAGCAAAACCAGAAGATGAAGCATTATTTACTCATATAAAAGATAAAAAAAGAAGAACATATGCGGCAATGGTTTATGCTGTAGACAGAGGTGTTAAAAAAATTGTGGCTTCTTTAAAAGAATCTGGTCAGTTTGATAATACTTTAATTGTTTTTATGAGTGATAATGGAGGGAAAACAACTTCTGGAGCAACAAATTATCCTTTAAAAGAAGGTAAAGGAAGTGTGTATGAAGGTGGTTTTAGAGTACCAATGTTTTTTCACTGGCCCAATGTTGTACCTGCAGGAAAAAAATATGATTTTAATGTTTCTGCAATAGATGTTTATCCAACTTTTGCAAGATTGTCAGGAGCAAAAATTCCTGAAGGAAAGAGATTAGACGGTAAAAATATGTGGGATAATTTTATGCTAAATAGAGATTCTCATAAAGATGAAAGTATTTATGTTTTGCGTCACAGAAATGGTTTTAGTGATGTTGGTATTAGAAATAACGAATGGAAAGCAGTAAAAGCATATAGACAAAAATGGAAACTTTTTAATGTAAATGATGATATTTCTGAAAAGTTTGATTTAAGTGATAAATATCCTGCAATTTTAAAAAATTTAGTAACTCAAGCAGAGATTTGGAGTAAATCTCACATTCAGCCATTATGGTGGCATGATGAAAAAACGGGTATTCAATGGAAAGCAGATAAAATGCCAAGATTTGATAAAACATTTAAACTAAACTAGAATTAGAAAAGCTTTTTGTTTAAAAAACAATATTTTTTAAATTGAAATTTCTTTTTTTGATGTTAAAAATTTAATTTTAAAAACATCAGAAAAAGAAATTTCATTTTTTAACTAAATCAGTACTAATAATGGATGTTGATTTAAATTGGGTAAATGCAGGAGTTGTTAAAAAGGCTAAGTGTCGAAAAATGGGTTGTGCCTTCATTAAAAATTGCTTGGCATTTTCATCCAGAATTTAAAATAGTATATGTATCTAAAAGTAGTGGTATTCGTTTTGTTGGTAATATTGTATCTCAATTTCATCCTAGAGATTTAGTTTTAGTAGGTAGTCTTTTACCTCATTTATGGGATACAATTTAAAACAAATTAAAGGCGCTACTCCAAAAGAATTTAGAGATGTAATAGTATAGTTTTACTAGTTAAATTGGTGTTTTGATAATCTTTGTGTTCACAAATACAATTATGTGTTAAAATTTAGTCTAAATTTTGTGAATATTAAAAATATCTTATATTTGTTATGATGAAGTTAGTATTAAAAAATTCAGATTCGGTTGTTGTAAAAAAACTTGATATTTATACAAGAGATGTTCCTTGTTTAGACGCAGTATGGCATTATCATCCAGAATTTGAACTACTTTACATTTCTAAAAGTAATGGTATTCGTTTTGTAGGAGATAGTGTTGCCCCTTTTTTTCCTGGAGATTTAGTTTTAGTAGGCTCTTATATACCGCACTTATGGAGAAATGATCCATCTTATTACGAAAAAAGTAGTAAAAAGGAAGTAAAAACTATTGTAACAAAATTTACCAAAGATTTTTTAGGAGATGGTTTTTTTAATAAAACAGAGTTTTATGAAATTAGCAAATTACTAGATGCATGTAAATTTGGGCTTTCTTTTGGTAAAGAAATTAGTAAAACATTACATAAAGATATTATAGATTTACCAAAAATATCTAGTACAGAACAGCACATTAAGTTGTTAAGTATTTTGCATAAATTATCTTTAGTAGAAGAAAAAGATAGAGTAATTTTATCTTCTTCTGATATGAGACAAACAACTACAGAAAGTTCAGAACGAATAGATACTGTGTTAAAATATATTTCTGATAATTATTCTAAAAGTATAGCTTTAGACGATATTTCTAATGTTGCTTGTATGACTACAAACTCTTTTTGTAGATTCTTTAAAAAGATGACTAATAAATCTTTCACACAATTTTTAAACGAAATTAGAATAAGAAATGCTTCAAGAATTTTAGTTCAAGAAAACATTCCTGTTTCAGAAGTATGTTACATTGTTGGTTTTAATTCTATCACCAATTTTAATAAGCAATTTAAACAAATAATGGGTGCTACACCCAAAAAATTTAGAGAAGCAATTTAACGTATTTTTTTTAAATTGATAATTTTGTATTGATTAGGGTTAATTTAGGCTTATTGTAAACTTTACATCTGTTTTATTTTTGAGAAACTATTTTATTTAGTTTCTTAAAATTATCTGCCTTGAAAATAAAATTACATTTTAATAGGAATAGTAACAATTTTCTTTTTTTTCTGATTTTTGCATTTGTATTATTTTACTATAATTTAAGTGCTCAAAAGTTACCCTTATCAGATCAAGAAAATACTGGTAATTGGGTTCTAAATACCGATATTTCTGATGAATTTGAAGCTGTTTCACTTGATGAAACACAATGGTTAATTCAAGGTAGAAATGACGAATATCAATCTAATTTTAAAGGGCGAGCTCCTTCTCAATTTTCAACAGAAAATGCAATTTTAGAAGACGGTAAATTAAAAATTCTTACAAAATGGGAGCCTAATTATAATTTTAATCCAACCGTTGATGCAAACGGAGATTCTTACGAAAACATAACTACAGCAGCTGTAATTAGTAAAAAACAATTTCTATACGGATATATGGAAATTAAATCTAAGGCAGCAAATGCAGAAATAACAAGTTCTTTTTGGACTACAGGTCCTGGTGGGGCAACTGGAGCATCAGAATTAGATATGTTCGAAATGTTTGGAGGTCATAAAACAAATGATGCCTGGAAAAAAAGGCTAAAATTGAATATCATAAGTTGGGATCCTAATAACTCCATCAAACAAGCTGCAACTGCTGCAGGACAATCTGTAGGAACAACACATTCTAGATTTATACAAGCAGAAAATAATACCGCAGACGATTTTCATGTGTATGGTTTTGAATGGACATCAGAATATATAAAAGTTTATATTGATGGCGTTTTGCATCCAAACGGAACGATATTAAAGTCTGAAATAACAAACAACGGAGCAGAACCAGATAGATGGGTAACAGATGTGCCTTATTGGGTTTGGTTCGATTCAGAAACGTTTCCTTGGTTAGGTTTGCCAGAAGCATCAGACTTAGAGCAACCTGCAGAATATCAAATTGAATATATTAGAGTTTGGCAAAAACAATCTGGTCAAATAAATGTAACGGGAAGCACAAATGCTATTGAAGGTGTTACAGATGGTGTTTTTACTGTTGCTTTATCAAACGGAGAAATTGCAACTGAAGATATTAATATAACATTTTCAGTTGGCGGTAATGCAATTGAAGGAACAGACTATACATCAATACCAAGAACTGTAACGATAGCAAACGGAAAGAATTCTGCTCAAATAAATATTAATGCAATTGAAGATCATATTGATGAAGATCAAGAAACCGTTACTATAACGTTGTTGTTTTCGAGTACAAAAACTGTAAATACAACCGAAACAAGTATTCAGATTTCTGATGTTATTGAATCTACAAAATTAACAGCAGGAGATATTGCTATTCTTGGTTGGCAAGCCGGAAACGGTAAATTGGCATTTATGCTTTTAAAAGAGATTACATCAGCAACCAAATTGTCAATATCTAATAGAACTTGGAATAATTCTCAAAGTGAATTTACAGGCGATTATTCAGTTGATGATATTTGGACATGGACTTCAGGTGCAGCATTTAAAACTGGTACTATATTGATGTTAGATGCCGATGGACAAATTAAACAAGTTGTAGGTAATGAAGAAATAATTGTTGGTACAACTACTCATGATTATACAGGAAAAGTTTCTCAAAATAGTGATGGAGATTTTGATTTGTCAGCAAACGGAGAAGGTATTTTGATTTTTCAAACAGATCCTTTTTTATTGCCAACAAATGCAAATTCTACTGCTTGGGTAACTGGTTTAAATACAGCACAAGGTTGGGGGCTTGGAGGAGGAAACTCTGCTTGCGAATTACCAACAGCATTAACAAATGGAATAAATGCAACTAGTGTAGGAGAAAAACATGATTTTGGAGTTTATAAAGGTAAGTTATCTGGAACATCGGCTGAATTAAGAGCTAGTATTAATAATGCTAATAATTGGGCTTTTTCTGAAGACACAGTTTACAAATTGTGGAGTTTTAACGACAATTCTAATAATATTTCTGGTGATATTGGTGTTGCAGGTACTTTGAGTTTGTCAGAGAATTCTACTTTTAAATTAACAGTTTTCCCTAATCCTGTAAATGATTATTTGTATCTAAATTTTGGAGAAAGTCAGCCTAGATTTGAAATAGAGATTTTTACAACTTTTGGTAAATCAGTAAAAAAAGTGAAAGAAAATAATGTGAGTACTTCTAAAATAGATGTTTCTAACTTATCATCTGGTGTTTATTTTCTTTCAATTATGTCAGAAAACACAAAACAAATTAAAAAAATAATTATCAAATAAATAAATTTAATTACATGAACATGAAAAATATCTTAACTAGAATTAGCGTTTGTTGTTTCGCGTTAATAGCTTTTAATACTATAGCACAAACAACAAGCGGAACAAGGCCAAATATCATTGTCATTTTAGCCGACGATTTAGGGTATGCAGATGTTGGTTTTAATAGAGATGCAACTTTTCCGGTTGATAGAGGTGTAATTCCTACTCCAAATATAGATGCTTTAGCAAGTACAGGAATTGTTGTAAAAAATGCACACGTAGCGCATCCTTTTTGTGGACCAAGTAGAGTTGCGTTATTAACTGGTATGATGCCTCATAGAATTGGTGCTCAATATAATTTACCAAATGATATTACATCAACATTAGGTGTGCCAGAAAATGAAACTTATTTTTCATCAGTATTACAAAATTCTAGCTATAATACAGCTGCGTTTGGTAAATGGCATTTGGGTTTTAAAGAAGGTTCTTACCAGCCACTTGATAGAGGTTTTGATTATTTTTATGGATTTTTAGGAGGTGGAAAAAACTACTTTGAAAGTGAATATGAAGATGGTTTTTATAATAGATTAGGTGGTGCAAATCCTGTAACAAACGAATATCAAGATCCTATTTGGAGAGATAGAGGTTATGTTGCTAGAGACGAATATAGCAATGCAGAAAATGAAGACTATTTAACAGATTTACTTACGGATGAAGCAATTGGGTATGCAAATAGTGTTGCAGGTTCTTCTGATCCTTATTTTATGTATTTGTCTTATAATGCACCACATACACCTTTACAAGCGCCTGAAGCAGAAGTGGCACAGTTTAAATTAGATAATCCTAATTTTGAAAACTTAATAAGAAATAGCACATACATTACGGAATCGACGCCTGTTACTAAAGAAGCAGATCCTGCTAAGAAAGCAGAATTAATTGAAAAATTTGTGCAAGCACGTATTACCTATGCTACGATGGTAACAAATATGGATAAAAATATTGGTAGATTGGTTACAGAGTTAAAAAAAGACATGACAAAATTTAACAACACTGTTATTATCTTTTTAAGTGACAATGGTGGGTATACCTATAGTAAAGGAGCAGTAAATTGGCCTTTAGATGCTTTAAAAGGAAGTGTAAAAGAAGGTGGACATAAAGTGCCAATGTTTGTAAGTTGGCCAAATAAAATTACAAGTAGTGCTACTTATAATCATCAAATTAGTTCTTTAGATATCTATCCTACTTTAGTAGCGTTAGCTGGTGAAACTGTGCCTGCTGGGAAAACAATAGACGGGGTTAATTTTATGGACAAATTAATAGCTGGAGAAGATGCAAGACCAGATGATCAGATTTTAATTATGAGACCTCAAAATGGTTTTCATAATGGTGGAATTGCTTATGATCATTGGAAAATTGTAAAAACAGCAAATGGTGGTAAATGGAGTTTATATGATATTGCTACAGATCCAGGAGAAGAAACAGACGTTAGAAATAGCGATCCAAATGGCGAGGAAATTGTTCAAGATATTTTAGACAGAGCAATTGCATTAGTAGTTGACTTTAAAGATGTGAAACCAGCTTGGTATGACAATGATAATGAAGATGTTGATGGTGATGGTATTGGTGATGGTCATGTTCATAGTTTTCTTTGGGAAGATGGTACTTTACCTGGTTATGACCGACTTTTTGAAACTCCGTTGTTAAAATTAGAAGGTGAACTTAGTAAAATTTCAATAGCTAAAACTACGGATGCTACTGAAGGAATTGTTAATGGTGTTTTTACAGTAAGTTTACCAGAAGGAGTAATGGCAACCGAAGATATAGATGTAACATATACAATAAGTGGCGATGCTACAGATGGTACAGATTATACTACATTATCTGGTACAGTTACAATTATGAATGGCACAAATGCATCAGAAATTAATATTGTTGCAACAGAAGATGGATTAGATGAAATAAGTGAATCAGTAATTATTACATTAGCAACAACAACTTTTGGATCTGTAGAAAGTACACCAGCAGAAATAAATATTTTTGATGTAATTGAACCAACAGTATTAACAGCAGGAGATATTGCAATAGTGGGTTGGAAAGCTGGAAAAGGGAAACTAGCTTTTATGCTGTTAAAAGATATTAGCGCAACTACTAAATTGTCAATTTCTAATAGAACATGGAGTAATTCTTCAAATGCATTTACAGGAGATTATAGTGTAGATGATATTTGGACTTGGTCTCCAGGAGCAGCTTATACTACTGGCGATATTTTTATTCTTGATGATAATGGCAGTGTTAAACAAGTTCTAGATAATGCAGAAGTAGTTGTGGGGTCAACTTCTCACGATTATACAGGTAAAACGGCAGAATCTAGTGATGGAGATTTTGATTTTTCTGTAAATGGAGAAGGTATCTTAATTTTTCAAGCAGATCCTTTTGTACTACCAACAGATGCAAATTCAACAGCATGGATAACAGGAATCAATACTGCACTTGGTTGGGGTAATGGTGGTGGAAACTCTAGAAGTGATTTACCAACGGCGTTAACCAATGGAGTAAATGCAAATATTGTTGGAGAAAAACATGATTTTGGAGTGTATACAGGCAAATTATCTGGAACACCTGCTCAATTAAGAGCAAGTATTAATGATGTAAGTAATTGGTCTTTTTCTGAAGATGCAGAATACAATTTATGGAGTTTTGATACAACTTCTGGAGATGTGTCAGGAAACATTGGTACTGCAGGTACGTTAAGTTTATCAACTCAAAATGCTTATCAATTAAATATTTATCCGAATCCTGTGTCTAAAAATGTTACAATACAATTAAATAATACGTATAAAAATGTTGATATAGAAGTGTTGTCAATTACAGGCAAACTGATAAAAAAAATAAATGTAAAAAATATGATAAAGAAAAATGTCGATATATCTAACTTAAGTTCTGGAATGTATGTTTTAAGGGTAAAAGCAGATGCTAATTTATCAATTGAAAAGATTATTAAATTATAAGGTTGTTAACTGTTAGTCGTTTCGATTGTTTTTTTTCGTAATAGTAACGAGAACGCATACGATTTGTCAGTTAGAGCGCAGTTGAGAACTCATTTTTTACATTTCTAGTATTTAAATCTAAAAGTCAAGTTTTCATCACATAGAAACATAGTATTTTTTAAACATAGGTTTCTATGTGATAATTACAAGAAGCTTGTCAGTCCAAGTGAGTTTACGATTGTAAATTTGTATAGTTTATATTGAGAATCAATCAATTTATAGACAAGGAATTAAACTATAAAAGTCTAAAACAATTGTTTTAGACTTTTTTTATAGAAAATAGTATAATTCCTATAAAATTGGTAAAAAATTACTAAGAATTACATAAATAGTACGGAAAGACACCTAAAAAAGCAGCTATCACTATAGTTTTGGATAGATAATTAATTGAAAGAGTTTTTAAGTTTTAAGTAAAGATATCAATTTGGTATATAAAAAAGGTAATATTACACTACTTAATGTTAATATTTGCTTAAAATTTAATCAATTCTAATATTAGTTTTACAGATAATTATTTATTAACAAAAAAATTAATCATGAACAAAAAATTACAAAAAAATTACTTGTTTATACTTGCCTTTTTGGGGTTATTAAGTGTAAATATGAATGCACAGACACATGATCAAACATTTAGTGATAATGCCAGTTTTCAATACTATAATATTGGTTATGGTAATGGTACTAGAAGTCACGATCCAACTGGAGGTCTTACTGGAGATGGAGCTTTTAAACTTGTTAGAGATAATAATAATAACTCTAACTTTGGCTTTAATGATGGTATTGATGCTTCAACAAAAAAAGTAATAAAAATAAGATACAAAAACGAAACAACTGCTCCAAATATTCAAATTAAAGGTAAAAGTACTGATGGTACTACAGAAACAGATTTGGGCACTACTATTGCTAGTATTGATTCTAATTCTAGTGATTGGAAAACTTTATATATTGATATGTCTGGTGTAGCTGCATGGACTAATAGTGTAAACAATCTAGATATTTTGGTTAAAGGGTCAGTTTCAGTCCCAGCTTCAGGAGATGCTGTGGGTTCTGCATTCTTTTTAGATGAGATTACTTTTTTAAATGCAATGCCAGCAGATGAGTTTTCAGAGTTTATTCCAAATCCAAGCTTTGAAGACACAACAGAAGATTCAAACTATACAGGAAATTTAGATGATGGTACTAGAAGTTTTGTGAATTTAGCGGATGCAAAAGACGGTGTTGGGGTTTTAAAATATGAATATTCTCAAGACCAAACAAGAACTCAGTATACATTTAATGCTTTTCAAAAAGAATATTCCCCTAGTAGTTTTCCTATTGGAACAAAATTACAAGTTAAAATGTGGGTTAAAACGAATAGGTCTGAGGTTACAGAATTATCAGTAAGGTTTAACACAAGGTTAAATGGTGCTAACACTAATATTACTGAAACTTTAACAACAACAAAAACAGACGGTAGTTGGGAAGAATTAACTTTTGATATCACAGCAACAGCAGAGTTTAATCAAATGAGGTTTTGGTTTGCAATAGAATATAACTCTGGTGCAGCAACCGATTTTAATTCTGGAGATATTTTATATTTAGATAAATTAAGCTCAGGTGTTTTTCCAGTAACAACAGCAGCAACTCCTGGTACATGGGAGGCTTCAGGTTCTTGGGGTGGTACTCTTCCAGATCAAGGAGACTCTAAAACAGTTGATGCAGATTTATCCATAAACTCTGCAGTGGTTTCAGATGGTCCAATTGATATTACTACTGGAAATACATTAACAATAAAAGCTGGTCATTCTCTTACTTTAAATTCAGATTTAGATATTGTTGGGAGTTTAAATTTAGAAGCTGGCGCTCAATTAATTGTTAAAGGAAATTCAACTGGTAATGCAAGTTTTGTTCGTACTTTACCAGCTGCCACTAGTGATGGAGCAGCTACAGGGTTAGAAGGTTGGTTTTCTATGACAGCACCTTTTTCAGGAGCTGCATTAAACACTACTTGGGCAGATGCTGGAACTAACAATATTGCTATAAGTGCAGATACAAATAAAAGAGGTGTAGCTTGGTATACAGAAAGCTCAGATGAATTTACTTATTTATTAGCAAATAATTCTAACGCTACAACTTTTGAAGCTGGTAAGGGATATATTGTAAAGCAAAGTTCAGCAGGTGATATTTCTTTTACAGGAACAATAAATTCTAGTGAAGATGGTGTTGATGTTACTGTAACTAAAGCAGGTAATGGATTTAATCTATTAGGTAGTCCTTATTCAGCTTTAGTAAATAGTGGAACATTTTTAACAGATACAGACAATTCTGGTTTATTTGAATCATCAGAAATATGGGTGTGGAATGATGATGGAAATACTTATGAATCAAAACCATCAGGAGATAATTTTATGTTAGCACCAGGACAAGCATTTTTCGTACAAGTTAATGCTGGGGGAACTTTAAACTTTAAACAGAGTAATCAATCTATTGGTGGAGATACTTTTCAGAAATCTTCAAAAGCAGAAATTATTCTTAAAGTAAATAATGGTAAAACTCATAGATATGCAAAAGTTAATTATTTAAATAATTCAACTTTAGGTTATGATAATGGTTATGAAGGTAAAGTTTTTGAAGGAATTCCAAATAGTTTTTCAGTTTATACGCATTTATTAGAAAACAATGAATCGAAAAAATACCAAATACAATCTTTACCTAGTTCAAATATAGAGTCTATGGTAATACCTGTAGGTATTGATGTTGCTGAATCTTCTGAAATTACATTTACTTTAGAAGCAAAAAACATCCCTTCTGGTTTAAAAGTATTTTTAGAAGACAGACAAGAAAATACGTTTACTCAATTAGATGTTTTAAATTCAGAATATAAAGTGAGTTTAACAGAAGTTTCTAATGGTATAGGTCGTTTTTACTTACATACAAAAGCATCAGCTTTATCTACAGATAATTTATTTTTAAACAGCGTTAGTATTTATAAATCTGATAATTCAACATTAAAAGTTGCAGGTTTAAAAAATGGTAAAGCATCTATTTCAGTATTTAATATTCTTGGTAAAAATGTATTAAGTTCTTCTTTTGAGGCAAATGGAGTTAAAGAAATCTCTTTACCAAAATTAGCAGCAGGAGTTTATGTAGTTCAGTTAACAACTGTTGAAGGCAAATTAAACAAGAAAATCATTTTAGAATAATTAACGAAAGTTTAAAAAGACATATATCATGAAAAAACAAGTAGAAAACACACAAGATACAACTCAAGATATTTCACGTAAAGAAGCTATTAAAAAGATTGGAAATTACGGTAAATACGCAGCTTTAACAGCTCTTGGTACATATATGATTTTAAGTCCACAAAAGGCACAAGCTGCTTCGCCAACACCAGAAGCACCTGGTACAGGGTTTTAATGATCAAAATTAATTTTAGTACATTAAATCTGTTAGCATTTTTGCTAGCAGATTTTTTGTTTTAAAAGAGTTTATAAATCAATTATATTTAATAAGTGTTTTTTACTTTAAAAACCATGGTAAAATAGTGTTATAAAAAGATAAATTATACGATATATTAAGGGGTTTTTTAAACTTACTTTGTAAGATATCTTTGTTTTAAATACTCATCCTATTTGAAAAATATGAAAAAAATTATTACAATTATTTGCTTAGCAATTACAGTAACTAGTTGCGCACAAAAGAAACCAAATATTATTTTCTTGTTTTCTGATGATGCAGGTTATCAAGACTTTGGCTTTCAAGGAAGCAAAGTGATGATTACTCCTAATTTAGATAAATTAGCAAAAGAAGGTGTAAAATTTACACAAGGTTATGTAACAGATGCTACTTGTGGCCCTTCTAGAGCTGGATTAATCACTGGAAAATATCAACAGAAATTTGGGTACCAAGAAATCAATGTTCCTAATTATATGAGTCCAAACTCGAAGTTTTTAGGTGATGATATGGGCTTACCTGTAGATCAAAAAACAATAGCAGATTATTTAAAAACAATTGGATATAAAAGTGCTGTTTATGGTAAATGGCATTTAGGAAATGCAGATCGTTTTCATCCTTTAAAAAGAGGTTTTGATGAGTTTTATGGTTTTAGAGGAGGGGCAAGAAGTTATTTTCCTTACAGTAACTTTAATGGAGTTCATCATGACAATAAAATGGAAAGAAACTTTGAGATTTTTGAAGAACCTAAAAAATATGCAACAGATGCTTTTGCAGATGAAGCAATCTCTTTTATAGAGAAAAATAAAAATAATCCTTTCTTTATTTACTTAGCATTTAATGCGGTTCATACGCCTATGCATGCTACAAAAGAAGATTTGGCAAAATTTCCTAATTTAAAAGGAAAACGTCAGCAAGTAGCTGCTATGACATTCGCTTTAGATAGGGCTTGTGGTAAAGTTTTAGATAAGTTAAAAGAACTAGGTTTAGATGAGAATACAATTATTGTTTTCTCTAATGATAATGGAGGTCCAACTGATAAAAATGCATCTTTAAATTTACCTTTAAGTGGAACAAAATCTAACCATTTAGAAGGAGGTTTAAGAGTTCCTTTCTTAATGAAATGGCCTAAAAAATTAAAAGCTGGTAAAGTATATGATTATCCAGTAAGTACTATGGATTTATTACCAACTTTTTTTGCTGCAGGTGGAGGTGATGTTAAAGATTTAGAAGAAATTGACGGTGTAAATATTGTGCCTTTTGTAAATGGAGCTAACAAAGCAAGACCTCATAAAGAATTATATTGGAAGAAAGAAGCAAGAGCAGTTTATAGAGAAAATGACTGGAAACTAATCCGTTTTGCTGATAGACCTGCAGAATTATATGACTTAACTAAAGATATTACAGAGCAAAATAATTTAGCTTCACAAGAACCAGAGCGTGTAAAAATGATGTTCAAAAAATTATTTGCTTGGGAGTTAACTCAAGAGCGCCCATTATGGATGTTACAACAGCGTTTCGAAAAATATGATATTGATAGAATGGATCGTTATAGAACTCCAGAATTGGTAAAAAAAGAAATGGAACAATACGATAAAAGTAAGTAAATTAGTAAGTATACAATAAAAGTTAAAACCAATTCATTGAAAATATTTTACAAAATATTAGTTATATCATTTTTGTTTTTCGGATTTAGTTGTGCAAAATCAACATCAGAAAAAGGAGACGTTTTTACTTCAAAAATTTATCCTGCTTCAGATTCAGAAAACGAAGAAGGTTGGGTTTTAAATGAAGAAATTTCTGATGAATTTGAAGGGACAGAAATAGACACTTCAAAATGGTTTGTTGAAGGTCAGAATGGAGATTATTATATTTGGAAAGGACGAGCTCCTTCTCAATATGCACCACATAATGTAATTGTAGAAAACGGAAAATTAATTTTAAAAACGCAATGGGAACCAGATTATAATTTCGCAAAAGAAAGTTATGCAGATGGTGCTCATAAAGACACTTATGGAGTTCATGAAGGTAAACCAATGCCAGTTACTACTGCAGCAATTGTAAGTAAAAAAAGGTTTTTAAATGGTTATATGGAAATAAAATCAAAAGCACCTCATGCAGCAATGACAGCAGCATTTTGGGCAATTGGTTTTGAGCAAGAGTTAGATATGTATGAGCAGTTAGCGGTGCCAAAAATTGCTAAAGAAGGTTCTATTTCAAATAAAACAAACAGAACAGCAATTCATGATTGGAGTCCACCATCAACAAGACCAACAAAGGCTTTTGGTTATGATGAAACTTTACCTTACATAACTTCGGATGATTTTCATGTGTATGGAGTGGAATGGGGACAAGATTATTTGAAAATATATAGAGATGGTAAATTTATTCATAGCTTTACTCAAGATGAATTAGGTACAGATTGGGTATTGAATAATCCGATGGAAATATGGGTGGATTCTGAGATTTTTAAATGGTTAGGTGTTCCTCATAAAGAAGAATTACCAGCAACTTTTGAAGCAGAATATGTAAGAGTTTGGCAAAAAGAATCAGATAATGTTTTAGCAAAAGCCAGGGCTTTTTATGGTTTTGAAGGTCCAATTTTATTTGAAGAAAGCCCTAAACCATTAACAATGGTTCCAGAAAATTCAGAAGCAAACGATTATCAAAAATTTTGGTTATTTAGTGAGGGTTCAGAAAAATATTTAAAAATTACAGAAGGACATTACAATAGTGGTGTAGAATCTTTACAGTTTTTTGGATATGGAAAAAACGATTCATTGAACGTAGATAAAGTACTTATAAAAACACCTAAAGGTGCTTTAAATTTACCAGCAGGAGATTATACTATATCAATGAAGGTTTGGTTAGATCAAGGTAGAATTACAGATTCTATTCATGTATCCTTAATGGATCCTAAAGCCTATTTGGTTTTCTCTGGCTTAAAGAAGATTCCGAGAAAAGAGTGGGTAACTATTGAACATAAGATTTCTAGAGCTACAGCATCTACAAAAGGTGATGGAATGATTATAGAAATTAGAAAAGAAGATTTACCAGAAACAAAAGCTGCAAAGCTATATATTGATGATATTGAAATAAAAAATATAAAATAAGAACCAACAATTATTAAAATGAAGATATTTAAAAATTACTTGTTTATTTCTTTGTTTGCAATGCTAACTTTAACGAGTTTGAGTTGTGATGCACAAAAATCTACTGTAAATAATGTGAAAATTGAAGTCAAGACTCCAATGCCTTTTTCTGATCAACAGAATAAAGGTGGTTGGGTGTTAAATGAAGATTTAAGTGATGAGTTTAAGGGAACAGAAATAGACACAGTTAAGTGGTTTGTGGAAGGCTTAAATGATAGGTATTATATTTGGAAAGGACGCGCTCCATCTCAATTTGTAGCTAAAAATGTAATTGTAGAAGATGATAAATTAAAACTAAGAACAGCTTGGGAACCAGAGTATCCTTTTATCAAAGAAAGTTATGCTGATGGTAATATGGGATCGTCTCAATATGGAGTTTACAAAGACGGAACACCAATGCCAGTTACTACTGCAGGTGTTTTAACAAATAAACGTTTTTTGTATGGTTATATGGAAGTGAAATCTAAAGTTGGAAATGCTGCTATTACCGGCGCTTTTTGGGCAATTGGTCACGAACAAGAATTAGATGTTTTCGAGTTGATGGGAAATCCTAAAAATAAAGGAAACATTAGAGCAGATTCTTATTTAGCCACGGCTCATGATTGGAGCCCGCCAGCACAAAGACCTACTAAAATATTTAATCATGATGAAAATTTAGATTTTAGAACTGCTGATGATTTTCATGTATATGGAGCAGAATGGGGTGTAGATTATTTAAAACTATTTATTGATGGTAAATTAATTCGTCATTTTACACAAGATCAATTAGGTACTTCTTTTGTGTTAAATAATCCAATGGAAGTATGGTTAGATTCAGAGATTTTCTTCTGGTTAGGTTTGCCTCATAAAGAAGAATTACCAGTAGATTTCGAAATTGAATATATGAGAGTTTGGCAAAAACCTTCTGATAATTTGCTAGCAAAGGATGCTGCTTTTTACGGTTTCGAAGGGCCAATTTTATTTGAAGAAAACCCTAGACCTTTAACATTATTACCAGAAAGTTCTGTGCCAGACGATTATCAGAAATTTTGGAATATAAATGAAGGTTCAGCAAAATATTTATCAATTGCTTATGGCGATTATTACCAAGGTGTAAATAGTTTAGAATTTTCTGGATTTAGTAAAACGGATAGTTTAAAGGTAGAAAAAGCAGTTGCTATGGCACCTGAAGGTTCATTAAAACTTGAAGCTGGAGAATTTACAATATCTGCAAAAGTTTGGTTAGACCAAGGTGTTATTGCTGATAAAATTCACTTGGTTTTACAAGATCCAGCATTAGAAGTAACTTTTTTAGATCTTAGAAAACTTAAAAGACGAGAGTGGATTACTTTAGAAAGTACCTTTTCTAGAACTGTTGCATCCGGAGAAAAAGATGCCATTGCTATTGAAGTTAGAAAAGAAGATTTGCCTAAAACACGAGCGGCAAAACTTTATATAGATAATATTGTTATCAAGAAAAAATAAATTAATAAAAATTGGTGAGTTTAACAAATTGTTTAAGCTTGTTAAGTCTCAATATAAAACATAAAAAAAATACAAATGAGTACTACATTAAATCTTCATAATAATGCAATTACAAACAATGCAGAAAGTCCGTTTGTAAAATTAAAGAGTATTAATTTTGGTGATTGTAAATGGGATTCAGGTTTCTGGTCGCAAAAAGTAAAATCTGCAGAAGACAAAATGTTGCCTTATATGGGTAACCTTTTATGTGGTGATATTGGTCATGGGTTAAATAATTTTAAAATTGCTGCAGGAGAAAAAGAGGGTGCTCATAAAGGTTTTTATTGGCATGATGGCGATTTTTATAAGTTTATGGAAGCCAAAATGTACATTTACGGACTTACAAAAAATGAGTCTGTTTTAAAAGAATTAGATGAATATATAGCCGTTATTGGTAGAGCGCAAGAAGATGATGGGTACATTCATACGCATGTTCAAATTACAGATGGTGTAGATCGTTTTGAAAACAGAAAGTACCATGAAATGTACAATTTCGGACATTTATTTATTGCAGGTTCTGTGCATTTTAGAATTACTGGGCAACGTAATTTTTTAGATATTGCTGTTAAAATGGCAGATTTATTATACACGTATTTTATGCCAGATACTAAGCATTATCAGCGTTTTGGATTTAATCAAACTCAAATTATGGGGTTAGTTGAATTGTACAGAACTACTAGAGATGCTAAATATTTAAAATTGGCAGAAAAGTTTATCAACAGAAGAGGAACTTACGAAATTAAACACGATGATACTACAATTGGATATCCGATTGGAGATATGGTTCAAGAAAGAACACCTTTTAGAGAATCTAAAGAAGCGGTTGGACACGCAGTTTTAGCACTGTATTATTATGCAGGTGCTGCAGATGTGTACGCAGAAACTGGCGAAAAAGCATTAATTGATGCTTTAGATGCTTTATGGGAAAATGTTACAGGCAAAAAAATGTATGTTACAGGTGCAGTTGGTCAAGCACATTATGGTGCTTCTACAAGTTTAGATATGATTGAAGAAGGCTTTATTGATGCTTATATGATGCCAAATATGACAGCCTATAATGAAACATGTGCAAACTTATGTAATGCCATGTTTAGTAGCAGAATGATGGCAATAAAAGATGAGTCTAGATATGCAGATATTATTGAATTAGTTTTATATAATAGTGGTTTATCTGGAATAAGTATTGAAGGTAAAGATTATTTTTATTCGAATCCTTTAAGAATGGTTAACAATTCTAGAGACTATGATTCACATGCAGATGTTACAGAAAGTCCGGTAAGGCAACCTTATTTAGAATGTTTTTGTTGTCCGCCAAACTTAGTTAGAACTATTTGTAAAAGTTCTGGTTGGGCATATAATTTATCAGAAAATGGAGTAGCAGTAGTTTTATTTGGTGGAAATAAATTAGACACTAGAATGTTAGATGGTTCTCCTATAAAATTATCTCAAGACACAGAATATCCGTGGAAAGGAATTGTGAAAATAACTGTGGATGAATGTAAAGATACAGCTTTTGAGATTAAAGTTAGAATTCCTAAATGGGCAGTTGGAAGTGCTATAAAAGTAAATGGAGAAAATGCAAATGTAGCCGTAAATAGAGGGAGTTTTGCAGTTATCAAAAGAACTTGGAAGGCAGGAGATACTATTGTTTTAGATATGCCGATGGAAGTTACAATGGTAGAAGGTCATAATAGAATTGAAGAAGTAAGAAACCAGGTTGCTGTAAAAAGAGGTCCAATTGTATATGTTATTGAAACACCAGATTTACCAAAAAACACGTCTATTTTAGATGTGTATTTAAATGGTGATACTACTTTAGAAGCGGTTTATAAAGATGATTTTCTTGGTGGCGTAACTGTGGTTGAAACAGAGCTTTTAATTAGATCTGGTAAAAATGATGATATGTATCAAACTATTACAAAACCTTCATTTACAACTTTTAAAACTCAATTAGTACCATATTATGCTTGGAGTAATAGAGGTCAAGCAGAAATGACAGTTTTTATACCAGTAGTTTGGAATAAATAATAAAAGGATAAAATGAAAACCCAATTATTAATTATCTTATTGTTTTTGTCATTTAGTATTAAAGGACAAAATTTTCTTGAATTACCAAAAAACATAAAGCCAGAAGATAGAATTGCTTTTGCAATGTATACTGTGCACGAGAATATTGTAAAGTTAACAGCTCAGTTTTATCCTATAAAAAATTACGAACCATTTGAAGCAACATTAGAAATTAATGAAAACGGAAAATGGATTCAAAAAGCAGAAGCTTCAATCCATTATCCAGGATATACAGCTCTTTTTAGAATAGAAAATTGGGATGATACCAAAGAAAGAAAATACAGAGTTGCGCATAATAACAAAGCCTTTTATGAAGGTATTATTCGTAAAAACCCAATTCATAAAGACAATTTTGTATTAGCAGCATTAACTTGTAATTCTATTTACCCTAGTCATGGTGGAGACATTCCAAAAACAGATCTTGTAGAAAATATTAAAAAAATACAACCAGATTTATTGTTTTTCTCTGGAGACCAAGTTTATGACCATAGTGAGCATTATTTGTATTGGCTAAAATTTGGACAAGATTTTGGTGAAATTATTAGAAATACACCCACTATTTGTATTGTAGATGATCATGATGTAGGACAAGGAAATATATGGGGAAATGGTGGTATAAAAAGTAAAGATAGAAGAGGTATTGATGGTGGATATTATATGCCAGTAGAATATATAAAAGAAGTAGAAAGAGCACAAACAAGCCACTTACCAGATGCTTACGATCCAACTCCTATTGAGCAAGGAATTGGAGTTTATTATACAGATTTAAAATGGGGAGGTTTAAGTTTTGCCATTTTAGAAGATAGAAAATTTAAATCGGGTCCAGGTAAAATATTTAAACACAAAGGAAAGGTTGTAGATGCTATTTTTGATCCTACAGTAAACACAAAAGATTTTGATAGTCCAAAAGCAGCTTTATTAGGGAAAAGACAGCTAGATTTTTTAGAAGATTGGACTACAGATTGGGACAATGTAGAAATGAAAACAGTTCTTTCTCAAACCATTTTTGCAATGGCTAATAATTATACAGGTAAACATGATAGAGAAATTTTTGCAGATTTTGATTCTAACGGATGGCCACAATCTGGAAGAAATAAAGCTTTATCTGTAATTAGAAAAAGTTTTTCTCCAATGATTGCAGGTGACCAACATTTAGGCTCATTAATTAAACATGGTGTAGATGATTGGGATGATGCAGGTTATTCTTTTTGTACACCTGCAATTGCAAATTACTGGATGCGTTGGTGGGATCCTAAAAAAACAGGAAAAAACAAAGCTAAAAATGCACCAAATTATACAGGTGAATTTTTAGATGGATTTCAAAATAAAATTACAATGCACGCAGTTGCAAACCCAACGTTGCCAGAAATAGAAGAAGGGGGTAAATTATCTACAAGAGTTGCTGGTTTTGGAGTAATAAAATATAACAAACCAAATAGAACTATCACTTTTGAATGTTGGGGTAGAAATATAGATATTACAGATCCAAATAGTAAGCAATATGCAGGTTGGCCTGTTACTATTTCTCAGTTTGATAATTTTAATCCAAAGATTTCTTATGCATTACCAAAATTAGAAATATCAAAAGAAAATCAAGTAGTTACTATCAGAAAAAGCGAGACTCAAGAAGTAGTTTCTTCAGTTAGAATTAAGGGTGTTTCTTATCAACCAAAAGTACTAGAACTAGGTTCTTATTTAATTGAAGTAGGAGAAGGTACATCAGTAAAAAAATATTATGGGGTGTTGTCTAAAAAGAAAAACAAATCAAAATTAGTCGTAAAAATTTAATTATGGATTTTAAAAAATATAGCAATAGTAAATTATTTCTTACTGCAATTATTGTATTCACTTTAGTTGGGAATTCAGTTTTTGCACAATCAGTAAAATTCAAAGAAACTAAAAAAGATTTTCCAAGACAAGAGAAGAATTTAAGAAAATGGGATGCTCCTGTGGTGGTAGATTTAGACAAAGATGGATACTTAGATTTATTGATTAATGATCACGGATTTGGTATTCAAGTTCAATGGAATAACAAAGGTAAGTTTGCAAAACCTTTTGATATTATTATGGGAGATTTACACGGTGTTTCTGCTGGAGATTTTGATAATGATGGCCATATAGAGGTAATTATGTCTAGAGGAGGTGGCTCTGGAAGCAATGCAAGAAATTCTCTCATCTTTAAAGTAAAAGGGCGAGAGTTTTCTGTAATGAAAGACTTTAAAGAACCTTTGGCTTTAATGAGAGGTAGAACAGTAAAATTTGTAGATTTAGATAATGATGGCGATTTAGATTTACTAAATTTTGCATTTCCTGATGGAGCAAAAAAAGGAGCAAGTGAAAATTATATCTATAAAAATAACGGCTTAGGAGAATTAATTTTACAGGGTACAATTCCTGCAAGTAAAGCCAATGGTCAAAAAGCATTGATAACCGATTTTAATAATGATAACATTATGGATATCATTTTATACGGATATAAAAATGTAATTGCTTATCAAGGAAAAGGCGATTTAACTTTTACAGAGGTTACCAAAAAAATATTTCCATTCGAGATTGATGAGGTTACTACTATTGGAGAAATAGATTATGATAATGATGGTGATATGGACTTGTTTTTTACAAGAGGATTAGAGTTTAAAACAGGAGAAACTTTCTACAATAAAGAAACTAAAGATTTAGGGTTTTATACTAAAAGAGGGATTTTAAATTTAGATGACTTTGTTTCGGGTGAAGTTTTAGAGTTAGAAAATTTTCAATCTCAATGGCCCAATAACGATACTTATTTTATTGGAGAAGCTTCTTATGATTATGAGTTTAAAGGAGAAACACATTCTGGTAAAGATATTAGTTTAGTAATGAGTGATGCTTTAGGTTTTCCTGAAAATCCAGATTATAAAGCGAAAAAAGGTTGGTATATTGGTTATGTAGGCAACCAAAAATGGCGTATTTCTGGGTTTCTTTGGGCTCCTGCAACAGGTGTTATTCACAATGTAAAAAACTTTACAGAATCTCAACAATCAAAAGGCAAAAATGATATTTTGTTAGAAAACAAAGGTTCAAAATTTGTAGATGTTACTAAACAAGCAAATTTGTTTTTAGAAGAACACACAATGGCTGTTACTATTGCAGATTATGATAACAACGGATTTAAAGATTTGTTAGTCATTAAAAGAGGTGAATTAGTGTATGATAATGAATCAATCTTATATCTAAATAACGGAAACTCTACTTTTAAAACAGCAACAAATCATGCTATTATTACCAGAGATTTAGGAGGAATTGGTATGGCAGTAGAAAGTTTAGATTATAATAAAGATGGTAAAGTTGATGTAGTTATAGGTGATGAAAGAGCAAAATGGAGTTTATTTAAAAATCAAACAGAAACAAATAATTTAGCGTTAACAGTAGAGGTAAAAAAATCACCAAAAGAAAATGTTTCTCCATTAGGAGCTTTAGTTACTATTTCGTCTTGCAGAAATACCCAAATACAAAGAGTGGGTACATCTGCATCACAATACTCATTAAGTCATAATACTTTTGTTCACTTCGGATTAGGTACTTGTGGTAAAAATGTAAAAGTTACAGTAAAGTATTCTAATGGAGAAACAGTAACAAAAACAATTGCAGCTTCTAGTAAAATTTTAAAAATTGGAAAGTAAAATTTCTATTTGATTAGAAATTAATTAAATAATAATAAAAATGAATAAACACACAAAAAATGCATTCTTATACGCTATTATAGTTGCAATAGGATCTTTTGTCTTTGGTTTAGATGCAGTATTAATTTCTGGAGGATTTAAATTTATTACTCAAGAATTTAATTTAACGGCTTCTCAAGTTGGTTTAATTGGTTCTGCACCCGGTATTGGTGTTTTAATTGCATTGCCATTAACTGCATTTGCAGCAAATAAGCTTGGAAGAAAAGTAACACTACAAATTATTGCAATATTTTATATTGTTTCTGCGGTTGGTTCTGCTTTTGCACCCTCATTTTTATCATTATTTTGGTTTCGATTTTTAGGTGGATTAGCCTTTAGCTCTGTTACGTTAGCTTCTATGTATATAGGCGAAGTAGCACCTGCAGAACAAAGAGGTAAATTGGTTTCTACATTACAAATAAATATGGGTATTGGTTTTACAGCTGCCTATTTAATCAATTATTGGATTTTACAAAAAATGGGATCTGATTTACAATGGGTGAAAGACTTAAATTTAGCTGAAACTGGTTGGCGTTGGATGTTAGGTATAGAAATAATTCCTGCAGTTTTATGGTTTTTATTGTTGTTTTTAATTCCAAAAAGTCCAGCTTGGTTAATCTATAAAGGTAGAGTTGATGATGCAAAAAAATCCTTATCAAAAGTATATCCAGAAGATAAAATTGAAGAACAAGTGCAACAAATGCTTGTAAGTGTAGAAAATTCAGTAGGTAAGAATTCTTCTACAATAAGTCAATTAAAAGAGATTTTTAGCAGTAAGATGAGAGTTGTTTTAATTATAGCTTTCACATTAGCGGTAGTACAGCAATTTACAGGGATGAATGCAGTTATGATCTATGCTCCAACCATGTTTGAGCAGTTAGGTTTAGGTACAGATGCTGCATTTTCTAGTACCATTTGGATTGGTGTTATTGGTTTAGTAGCTACTTTAATATCATTATCTCTAATTGATAAATTTGGACGTAGACCCATAGTTATTGGTGGCTTAATATTGATTATTATAAGTATATCTACTGTTTCTTACGGATTTAAACAAGCAACATATCAGGTCACTGAAAGTGCTATTGTTAAAATGAAAGATATACCAAACATAAAAAAGTTAAATGCAATTGTTGGAAAAGAATTTAATAGTGATATTGAATTTAAAAATTCTTTAACAGAAATTCTTGGAGTAGAATCTGCTCGTGATAACTCAGGTGTAATTTTTAAAGAAACTGCACATATGAATGCTATTTTAATATTACTAAGTATTTTAACTTTTATTGCTGCCTTTAATTTTTCTATAGGACCAATTATGTGGGTGTTGCTTTCAGAGATTTTTCCAATTTCTAATCGAGGTGTTGCAATACCTTTATTTGCTTTAATTTCTAGTACCGTTAGTGCGTTAGTACAATATTTATTTCCTTTAGAAATGGAAATGTTTGGAGCGGCAACTACTTTCATAATTTATGCAGGTATAGTGCTTGTAGGTTTAATTATTTTATATAAATATCTTCTAGAGACTAAGGGGCTTTCTTTAGAAGAAATTCAAGCAAAGTTAAAAGCTAATTAATTACAAATTTTAAAAAATATTAAATATAAAAAAGCAGTAAGAAAATGTTAACAAACTTAATAATCTTGCTGTTTTTTTATGTTAATTTTTACCTCAAAATGATAAATAGCTACTTTTAAGTATTGCTTTTAATAGCAGCAATTTTATTATTTCTCTAAAGATAAAAGAGGTAACTATTATAAAAATTGCTTCTATAAAAATACTTTCTTTGGTTAGAATTAAAAGACAAAGAACATTAGCCAAAAGTATTAGAATTAAGTTTTAATGCAATCGAAATTGGTGTTGGAAATACATCAAAAAAATATTTTGACATTTTATCAAAAACTAAAAATAAAGAACATTTAAAATAAGAATTCGTTAAATATCATTTTAAAATTAGAGTATTATGAGACAGATTTCAAAACAATTAAAGTTATTATTCTTAGGAATTTTTATAAGTATTATGGGCTGTACGGCACAACAAGAAAGGCCTAATATTTTATTTGTATTGTGTGATGACCTAGGGTATAATGATGTTGGTTTTAATGGATCTAAAGATATAATTACGCCAGAGTTAGATAAGTTAGCCAAAAACGGAACCATCTTTACGTCTGCTTATGTAGCACATCCTTTTTGCGGCCCTAGTAGAGCCTCTATATTAACAGGTAGATATTCGCAAGAAATAGGTACAGCATTTAATCTTCATAGCAATTCTAGTATGAATGATGCCGATAATATGGGGATTCCGACAGAAGAAACTTATATATCTAAAGTATTGCAAGATGCAGGTTATTATACAAGTGCTTTTGGGAAATGGCATTTAGGAAGTGCTCCAAAATTTCATCCGAATAAAAGAGGATTCGATAATTATTATGGATTTCTTGGTGGAGGACATAATTATTTTCCAGAAAAATATCAAAAGGAATATCAAAAGCAGTTAAAAGAAGGAAGAAAAGAAATTCGCGATTATATTCTTCCCTTGGAGAATAACGGCAAAAATGTTAAAGAAACCGAGTATATAACAGATGCTTTGTCTAGAGAAGCTATTAAAGATATTAAATTAGCTTCGACTAACAAAGATCCTTTCTTTATCTATTTAGCCTATAATGCGCCACATGTTCCGTTAGAGGCTAAAGAAGAAGATTTAAAGGTTTTTGCTAACATTAAAGACAAAGATAGAAGAACCTATGCTGCTATGGTGTATGCTGTAGATAGAGGAGTGGGGAAAATTGTACAAACTTTGAAAGAAACAAATCAATATGATAATACTTTAATTGTATTTTTGAGTGATAATGGCGGTAATTTTGATCACGGAGCCAATAATTATCCGCTTAAAGGTACAAAAGGAGATGCATGGGAAGGCGGTTATAGAGTGCCAATGTTTTTCCATTATCCAAATAAAGTAGCTAAAGGAAAGAAATTTGATTTCCCGGTTTCTGCTTTAGATTTATATCCTACGTTTGCTAAATTAGTGAATGCGAAAATTCCAAAAAATAAAAAATTAGGCGGTAAAGATATTATGGAATCTGTGTTGAATAATACAGAACCTCATAAAGAAGATATGATTTACTGTTTAAGATATCGTCATGGCTTTAGTGATGTTGGTGCAAGATTGGGAGATTGGAAAATAACCAGAGTTGGTAACGAGCCTTGGAGGTTAACAAATATTACCCAAGATATTGGAGAAAAGAAAAATATGGCAGGTAGATATCCTGAGCGTCTAAAAAAAATGGTTGCAGAAACTCAAAAATGGACAGAAAGTTTTGTGTTTCCATTATGGTTTTATTCAGCTAAAGATGAAGAATTATGGAACGATGGGAGAATGCCACAATATAATGAAACCTTTGAGGTGGATAAAGTTGCTCAACCAGCGTCAAAAAAATAATATTCACTAACATTCTTGACTAAAAGATTAGATTTCATATAGTATAAAACCTAATTTTTTAGTCAAGAATTTTTAATAGATATAATTTGTTAAACTACTAAGTTAATTATAATAATTTTTTTTCAAACACGAATGTACTCTATTTATATTCTACAACAACATCTTCTTTTTACCTTCGGGACTATGTGTTTCTAGTTGTTGTTTGTTTTTTTGTATATCGTGCCAAGGAAAGATTCCTAAATAATACAGGTTTTCTAATTTCGCTACTAAAAGGGAAATCTGGTTCCCAGCGGTTTTCTAAAATTAGTTTACCGTTTTTTTATTTATAGTTTTTGCCAGAAAATTGAGAAGGAGCTTTTCATTTCCATACTTTTTTATTAGATTTATCTGGATATTTATAAAATGGTTTTCCATCTTTAAATTTACCAACAATGTACTATTTTTCTTCGTCTATTATTTCAGTATCGAATTCATCACTCACTCTATTATTAATAATCCAGCTTCCAAAATTTTCTTTGTCAGAAAAAGGTAAAAGTTTTTGTGCTTTTTTATTGTCTTGATATGGAATTTTACATGAAATAAGCATTGATATAAAAAGTAATAAAGTGCTATTTTTTAATTTAAAGATAAATTTAAGTATGGGGTATTTTACGTTAAAATTTATGATATAAGTAAACTTATTTTTAGGTATAATTTATCATTAAAAAGAGTAAATTTTATCTTATTAGGTTATATTATAAATCAAATAGAGTTTATAAATTTTGTAAGATTTTGATTTCTTTCTAGATT
The DNA here is from genome assembly GCF_900105145.1 of Polaribacter sp. KT25b. Taxonomy (NCBI): domain Bacteria; kingdom Pseudomonadati; phylum Bacteroidota; class Flavobacteriia; order Flavobacteriales; family Flavobacteriaceae; genus Polaribacter; species Polaribacter sp. KT25b. The sequence goes on from NZ_LT629752.1 coordinate 579,088, forward strand.
CATTTTTTTACGTAAACGATGTCTTGCTACGTGTACACTTCCTAACGAAATACCTAATAAATAAGCCATTTCTTTTCCTGAAAAATTAAGTTTTATCAAGGCACAAAATTTTCTATCTCCTCTACTTAAATCGGGTACTTTTTTTTGCAAGCGTTCATAAAATCCTTTATTTAATTGATTAAACCTTCTGTTAAAGGAGTCCCATAAACTAGTAGAATTTTTTTCTAATGATTTTAAAATCATTTTAGTTTTATTGTCAGGAGAAATTTCCTTTATGTAATCGCTTAATTTTTTAATTACTTGTTCTTTTTCTATTAATTGTAGTGTGTTTGTAGTTAGCTCTTTATTCTTTACATCTAATAATTCTTTAGAGTTTTGTTGTTTTTTTTCGAACTTTAAGTTTTTAATTCGTTGTCTAACCATTAGGCTAAAAATAATTACAAAAAAAACAATAATAAAAAGTGTAATTCTAAAGTTTAAGATGGCCTCTTTCTTTTTAGCAAGTTCTAAATTTTTAATGTTTAATTGTTCTCTTTTTTAGTAAGTTCTTCTTTATAATAGTTTTTAATGGTTAAAAACCCTTTATTTTTTTCGTTTCTAGGATTTAAAAAAGTTATTCCAATAGTATTAGATTTTTTTTCATATTCGTAAGCTAGTTTAAACTGATTAAGCTCTTTTAAAACAGCTGCATAGCGCGAGTATAAAAAGGATCTATAAAATGTTGTTTCTCCTAAAATACCATCAATTTTAGAAAATTTTTCAAAATAGACTTTTGCCTCGTTAAAATTTTTATTTTTTAAATAAATATTAGCAATTCTACCATAAAGAATTAGTAGAAATTGTTTGTCTTTATAATTGAAAACAGATTTTTGTGTGCTATTTTCTAATCTATTTACTGCATTTTTTAAATAAGTTAAAGCTTCATTATGTTTTTCGTTCCATTCACTAATACTAGCTTTTTTTTCATCCAAAAAAATAGAATTAATGGGAGATGGTTTCATCTTTTTTAATAAAACTACGCAACTATCAATATAAGATTGTAAGTTCTCTTTATCTGCAATACGTTGATAATGTAAAACTAAATTGTAATACGATTTATAGATTTCTGAAACTTCAATTTTTTTGTTTTTATATAAATTCTTATATAATTGATGGGCTTTTTTTAAATAGCTTTCAGACTCTTCGCTTTGTTTATATAAATAGGTTAAAACACCTAATTCTTCATTTGCTTTTGCTATTAAAAGTGCGTCTTTATATTCTTCTGATATAAAAAGAGCTGCACCAGCAACGCTAAAGGCTTCTAAGTAATTTAGTTTGAATCTGTTAAATCTGCTTTGAGTAATAAGTGTATTAATTAATAAAGTGCTATCTTTTTTTATTAGTGCTTGTTTTTTTGTTTTATTTAAAACAAAAGAAATAGAATCAGAAGGTGTATCTATTGGAATTAAACTCTCTTCAAAGTGAGTTTTTAATTGTTGACTTTGTAAACATTGTAAAAATAAAATGTTAAGTATAAATAAAGATATGTATAATGTTCTTTTTTGTTTTAAATAGCTTATAGATAGCATTATATGTTGTTTTGTTCAAATATAATTATTTTTTATATTAAGTTAATAAATTATTAATAATTATAAATGTTAAGTTTATGTAAACGTATTTTTTATGTGTTTTTAAATTGATTTGTTAGTTTTGAGTAAAAATTAATACATGATAAATTCAATGTCTTTAAAAACACTGTTTACAGTTTTTCTATTATGTGTTTTTTTTAATGTTTTTACGCAAAATAAAAAGCCAAATATTATTTTAATTATAGTAGACGATTTAAATGATTATATAGGTTTTTTAGGAGGAAATGATCAAGTGAAAACTCCAAATATGAATGCACTAGCAAAAGAAGGAACAGTTTTTACAAATGCACACACAAATGCACCAATTTGTGCTCCATCTAGAGCAAGTATGCTAACAGGTATTTATCCACATGAATCTAAAAATTTTTGGTTTGATAAATGGACAGATAATGAGGTTTTGAAAAACAGTAAATCTCTAGCGAAATTTATGGGAGATAACGGATACAAAACATATGCAACAGGTAAATTAATGCACCACAGAGTAAAACTTGAATGGAATGAATATGGAGTAGAAAATGATTTTGGTCTTTATGCTTTTAATGGTAAAAAAGTTGTACAACATCCATTAATGCCAAAAGAATATTCTAAGGATAAAAATGACGGATTGTTTATGTCTCTAGCTAATGTGCCAAATGTTAAAGCTACAAAAAATTCACCAGGATATAAAGGTTGGTATGATGTAAAAAACAGAAAACCTTTTATATATATAAGTGATGATAATCGCGATTTAATGAATGACGAATTAAGTGCTAATTGGGTAGTAGAAAAAATTAAAAGTTTAGAAAAATCTAACACAGATAAACCATTTTTTATGGCAGTTGGCTTTGTAAAATCTCACACTCCTTTGGTTGCTCCTCAAAAGTATTTTGATATGTATCCTTTAGAAACTTTAAAAATTCCTGTAATAAAAAAGAGTGACAATGAAGATACATACTATAGAACAACTTTTTCTTGGCCAATGCCCTGGACAAAGCATTACCAAGAATTAGAAGTTTCTTATAAAAATGTAAATAATGGTTTACGAGCCTATCTTCAAGCGTATTTAGCTTGTGTAAGTTTTGTAGATGATCAAATAGGAAAAGTTATGAATGCGTTAAAGCAAAGTAGTTTTAATAAAAATACTGTGGTTATTTTAGTTAGCGATCATGGCTATAATCACGGAGAAAAAGAGTTTCTATATAAAAATAATTTTTGGGAAGAAAGTATAAGAATACCATTGATCGTTAGAAATTTAAGTATTAAAAATAGTAAAGGAAAAACTATTAGTAATCCAGTTTCTTTAATAGATATATATCCAACAATTGCAGATTTTGCTAAAATTACATGAAGCAATACTAAAAATGAAAAAGGGAAACCTTTAAGAGGATTTAGTTTAAAGCCTTTTTTATTAAATCCAGAAAACCCTAATTGGAAAGGACCAAATGTAGCACTAACAGTTGTTAGAGGAAAGAAAAAAGTATTCTTCCAGAAGAACAAAGCTATTCTGTAAGATCAGAAAATTATAGATATATTTTATATTTCAACGGAAAAGAAGAATTATATAATCATAATGAAGATCCTTATGAATGGAAAAATTTAGAATCAATTAAAAAGTATGCTAAAATAAAGTTAGAATTAAAAAATCAGCTATACCATTTATTAAATAAAGACAAATAAAGATGAATCAAAAATTAAAAAATTCTATTATAATTACTTTTTTCAGTTTTTTACTGATAATTTCTTGTAAAGAAAATGCTAATCAAAAATTAGCATTAAATACTAGGAAAAATGTAGACTTAAATTTAGATGCAAACAAGGGAATTATTAATTATTCTAATAGCCCTCATGTAAAATTAAAGAGTTTAAATATTGGAGATTGTGAATGGACGGATGGTTTTTGGGCAGATAAATTTAAAGTAGCTCAAGATGTTATGGTGCCATATATGGGCGAAGTTTTAAAAGGAGATGTTGGCCATGCTTTAAATAATTTTAAAATAGCAGCAGGGCTAAAAGAAGGTAAACATAAAGGTTTTTATTGGCATGATGGAGATTTCTATAAATGGATGGAAGCCGCAACTTATGTTTATGCAATTAACAAAGACAAAAAAATTATAGACGAGTTAGATGGTTTAATAGAAATTATAGGAAAAGCCCAACAAGAAAATGGGTATTTACAAACGCAAACGCAACTAAAAAATGTAAAGCCATTTTCTGAAAGAAAATATCATGAAATGTACAATAGTGGGCATTTATATATTGCAGCTTGTATTTATTATAGAGTTACAGGTAAAACAAATTTTCTTGATATCGCTATTAGACACGCAAATAATTTATATAATGTTTTTCAGCCTCAACCCGCAGAATTAGCACGTATGGGATTTAATCAGGTTCAAATTATGGGTTTGGTAGAATTGTATAGAACCACTAAGGATAAAAGATATTTAGAGTTGGCAGAAATTTTCATCAATATGAGAGGTAAATCTAAAGTAAAACCTCATCCATCAGTTAGAAATAATAATATTGGTGATATGACACAAGAGAGAACCCCGTTAAGAAAGGAAGATGAAGCTGTTGGTCATGCTGTTTTAGCGTTGTATTATTATGCTGGTGCTGCAGATGTATATGCAGAAACTGGCGAAAAAGCTTTAATTGATGCTTTAGATAGAATTTGGGGTAATATTGTTGAGAAAAAAATGTTTGTTACTGGTGCTTGTGGACAAAAACATGATGGAGGTTCATCTAACAGAGATTTTGTGCATGAAGCCTTTACTATAGATTATGAAATGCATAATGCAAATGCATACAATGAAACTTGTGCAAACTTATGTAATGCTATGTTTAATTACAGAATGTTAAACATAAAAGGAGAGTCTAAGCATGCAGATATTATGGAGTTGGTTTTATACAATAGCGCACTTTCTGGGATAAGTTTAGAAGGGAATTCTTATTTTTATACAAACCCATTAAGAAGAACAAAAAATCATAAAATGGGAGGGACAGATTATCCCAATAGAGTGGGGTATATTCCATGTTTTTGTTGTCCGCCTAACTTAGTAAGAACTATTGCTAAATCTTCTTCTTGGGCTTATAGTTTATCTGATAATGGAATTGCAGTTAATTTATATGGAGGAAATAAATTAGACACAAAATTATTAGACAATTCTACAATCAAACTAAAACAAGAAACAAATTATCCTTGGAATGGAAAAATAGTAATAACTATTGATGAATGTAAAAGTGATGCTTTTGATGTAATGTTAAGAATTCCAGATTGGTCGGAAACTGCTAAAATATCCATTAATGGTAAAAAAGTAAACATCAAAACAGAAGTTGGAACTTTTGCAACAATAAATAGAAATTGGAAAAAAGGTGATGTGATTACTTTAAATCTTCCAATGGATATTAAATTACTAGAAGGAAATCCTTTAATTGAAGAGGTTAGAAATCAGGCTGCTATAAAAAGAGGTCCAATTGTATATTGTGTAGAGTCGCCAGATTTGCCTAAAAGTGCAGATATATTAGACGTTTATTTACCAGTAAATTCTAATTTAAAATCAATTTACAAACCAAAGCTTTTGGGTGGTGTAACTACCATTTCTGGAAATGTAAAACTAAGACAAGATGATAAAACTGGAATGTATAGAGTGCTTTCTGGAATAAAATGGAGAAGCTATGAAGCACAATTTATCCCGTACTTTACTTGGTCAAATAGAGGGGAATCTGAAATGAGTGTTTGGTTGCCATTAATTTTTGACGAAAAATAAGTGTTACCTAGTTAATCTATCTTAAAAATGAAACAACTAATTAAAACAATCTTAATCTTTGTTTTGGTATTAATTTTCTTTTCATATGCGAAAGAGAAAAATAAATATGAAACTGAAGCTTTGCAAAAAATTGAACAATTAGAAATTTTAATGGCAAAAGCAAAAAAGAATACTATTGATGTAAAAAGAGAAGAAACATTGCTTTGGTTTTCTAAAGAGTTTATAAAGTTTGCTAATTGGGATGAAGCTAATAAAGACCAAGTAGAGAAATCATTTAGTTATGATCGCTTTTATAAAAAAGATCCAGTAAAATGGGCAATTGAACTACCTAATTTAGAAAGAAAGAAAGTTATAGAAATGTTAGGTAAAGGAATTCTTCAATTACAAAAAGTATTGGATGGTTCTATTGTTAGAAGACCAACACCTAAAGTAGATTGGGGAGGAATTAAAGTAACAGACAGGGCTTTAATCAACAAAGAAAAACCTGTATTTCTTCACGATTACTTTTCTAAAACGGTTGGTATTCCATTAACAAACAAAGACGTATATAATGACCATTTAGGAAATATGTTTCATGGAGGAGAAAACCTTTATGAAGAACATCAAGATAGAGCAATCAATCCTTGGTTATTAAATGAAGATGGCTCTTTTGATGCTGATAGATTAAAACTACTAACAAATATTCCTGATACCAATATCGGATTTTTATATCTATGGAATTCTGGACTTCCAGATTGGTTAAAAACGAAAGATTCTACAGTGCAAGTTGGTCGTTCTCTGTTTATGGGATTAGATATTGACAATCCTTTAGTTAGAAATCATTGGGGAAAAATAGCAAATAAAGTAGGTGAATTAACTAATGGAAAAAAAGTTACGCAACTTGGTTTTGTATTGGCAAATGAACCTCATTGGTTTGCAGAAAAAGAATACTGGACCCAAAAGTTTGGAGAAATGAATAGTATCTCTATCCATACTTTAAATAAATTTAGAAAATTTTTATCTAATGCATATAACAACGATATAAAAGCTCTAAATAAGAATTGGAAAAGTTCATTTGAAGATTTTAATGCTGTAGAAATTGAAATCCCTATTTCTAAAAAAAATCAAGGAAAACCTATTTGGTACGATTGGTGTCGTTTTGGAATGGCAAGAAGTTTAGATTGGTTTACTTATATACAAAAGGAATTACGAGTTTTATATCCAGAAGCACCTACAAGTATTAAAATGCAACCGCGTTATTTTGCCGGAAATTATAGATCTCATGGTTTAGATTTTGAGTCACTTACAGAATTAACATCTGTTATTGGTGATGATGCAAAAGCGCAGTCAAGTCGTTCTTTTGGAGCTAAAAATCCAGAATCTTGGGAAAATAGATACGCGTATTCTTGGGAAGAAATTTCGTTTTCTTATGATTTTATGGAATCGGTTTCGCCAAATAAAATACACTTTAATTCAGAAACACACTTTTTGTCTTTATCTAATTGGAAAGACTTAAATACACCAACAGATTATGTAAGAAATGTATTTTGGTTAGCAACATTACATGGAATGGATGCAAGTACTTCTTGGTTTTGGGCAAGAGATCCAGATGGTTCTCCTGAAAATAGATTAGAAGGAGATTTAGATTTTTGGGATCCAGGATTAGGAGGCGCTTATGCAGGATCTGCAAATATGCAACCTCAAATGGTTAATGAAATTGCTCAGGTCTTTATGGATATGAATAGTTTTTCTGAAGAAATCATGGCCTTAAGGGAACAACGTAAATCTTTACGAGTATTTTATTCAGAAACGAGTGCAATCAATAAAAAACAACATATGACTGAACTTTTTGAGTTGTATGAATCACTTTATTTCGAAGGAATTCCTTTAGGATATGCAACTGAAAAAATCATTAAAAAACAAAATCATAATAATTGGGATGCCATTGTTGTGTATAAAACACAGTTTGTAACCGATTCAGAATTTGATGCTTTGCAAGATTACTTAAACTATGGTGGAACCATTATTTTAGATAACAAAGAAAGTTTATCTAAAAATGAATATGGAAAATTAAGAAAAAAGAAATTACAAAAAGGAAAAGGGAAATTAATTTTTGTAAAGAGCAATTCATTAGAAGGGATGAAAAAAGCATCAATAGAAAGTATTCCTAAAAATTTATCAAAAATTAAATTAACAGAATCTAATGGAACAGCGTTTAAAGGTTGTACATGGAGAGTTGTAAAAAATAAAAAAGGAGGTTATTGGGTAAATATTTTAAATATTGGTAAAAACGATGCAAAGTTAAAACTAAGTTTTAAAGATGGTAAAAAACCAATAATTACCAACATGTTAACCCAAGAAAAGCTAAAAGCTGATTTTGATTTAAAATCAAATGGAGTATTGTTATTAAAAATTACAGAATAAGTATGAAGTATTTAAAACCAACTTTTTATTCACTTTTATTTTTGCTGATAATTAGTTGTCAGCAACAGGAAAAAAAAGTCTCAAAAAAACCAAACATTCTTTTTATTGGCATTGATGATTTACGCCCAGAATTAGGGTGTTATGGTTCTGACATTGCTGTAAGTCCTAATTTAGACAAATTAGCAAGTCAAGGTTTGTTGTTTGAAAACGCTTATTGTCAACAAGCAATTTGTGGGCCTTCAAGAGCCAGTTTAATGACAGGAATTCGTCCAGAAACAAGTGGTGTTTTTCATAATTATATCAAATTTAGAGAAGTAAATCCAAATGTTGTCACCTTATCAGAACACTTCAAAAATAATGGATATGAAGCTGTATATACAGGTAAAATTTTTCATCATGGAGATTTAGATGATGAAAAATCCTGGAGTAGAAAACCTGCTTTAGATAGTATGAAAGAGGTTAAAAAACCAGTAGGTTTTGCATTAAAAAAGAACAATGAAGATCGTAAAAAAATCAGAAATGAAATGGTTGCTAAATATGGTGCTGTAGCCAAATATGGTTTAGCTTCTGGTGTTGCCTATGAATCTGCAGATGTTGCAGATAATACTTATAGAGATGGTTATCATACAGAATTAGCTATTGCTACAATGAAAGAGATGAATGCGAAAAGTGATAAACCTTTCTTTTTAGGATTAGGTTTTAATAAACCACATTTAAACTGGGTAGCTCCTAAAAAATATTGGGATTTATATGACAGAGATAAAATAAAACTGTCAACTCAAACTGAAAGCCCAGAAAATGGAGCAACAATGGGGTTACATCCATCCTTTGAGTTACGAGTAAGAAGTAATATACCTAAAAAAGGTGAAATAGATAAGGAATTAGCCATCACTTTAAAACACGCGTATTTAGCTTGTGTAAGTTATGTGGATGCGCAAATTGGTAAAATGATTACAGCTCTTGAAAAAGAAGGTTTAAGACAAAATACAATCATTATAGTTTGGTCAGATCATGGATGGCATTTAGGTGACATGGGTATTTGGGGAAAAGCAACGAATTATGAAATTGCGACAAGAGTTCCTTTACTTATTTGGACTCCAGACATGCCAAAAGGAAGCAAAGGTAAAACTACAGATGCTTTGGTAGAATTGGTAGATATGTATCCAACTTTAGCAGAATTAGCTGGATTAGAAATTCCAAAACATGTTGAAGGAACAAGTTTTAAACCCTTGATTTCAAATCCTGAGAAGAAATGGAAAACAGCTGCTTTTAGTCAGTTTCCTTCTCCAGCATTAAGAGAATGGGGTGGATTTCCAATACGACCAGCAATGAGAGAAACCTATTTTGGACCATTGTTAAAAGAAGTTGAAGGAAAAATAAAAAAACAACAAGAAGATAATTGGGATAGAAATTTGTTTGAAAACAACTTAATGGGTTATGCAATGAGAACAGAACAATACAGATTTATTGTTTGGAAAGACAGGTTAAATAAAGAAAAAGAACCCGTTTTTATAGAATTGTATAATCATAAAATAGATCCAAAAGAAACTAAAAATATAGCTAAAGAAAATCCTGATTTAGTTGGTAAATTAATGAAACAATTTAATAAAGGTTGGCAAGGAAATATCCCTAATCCATCAATATAAAAACACATCAAAATGAAGAGAAGAGATTTTTTTAGAAAAGGAGCAACAGCAGCAGTTGCAGTAGGAGCTATACCAATGATTGCAAGTTCGTGTGCTAGCACAAACGATATTGTTTACGATCGAAAAAATGATAAATGGTATCATTTAGGAAATGGAAAAACTGGAACAAATTCAAGAAAAAAAACAGATGCATATGATGTTGCGGTAATTGGTGGTGGAGCAGCAGGAATTTGTGCTGCAGTTGCAGCTGCAAGAAATGGTTCTAAAACTGTTTTAATTCAAGACAGACCTGTTTTAGGAGGAAATGCTTCTAGTGAAATGCGTGTTCATTTAAATGGAGTGAACAACATCAAAGGAAAAGCAGAAAGAGAAACAGGAATTATAGAAGAAATTTTATTACACAATCGTTTTGAAAACGAACAAGAATCTTTCCCTGTTTTTGACCATGTTTTGTATGATTTTGTGGTAAGAGAATCTAACTTAACATTAATGTTAAATACCCAAGCTGTTGAGGCAGTTATGAATGGAGATAAAATTAAATCTGCAATGTGTTGGCAAGCAACAACAGAAACAATGTTTACTATAAATGCACCAATTTTTATTGATTGTTCTGGTGATGGTTTGTTGGCTGCAACTTCTGGAGCAGAATATAGAACTGGTAGAGAGGGAAAAGCTGAATTCAACGAAAAATATGCACCAGATAAACCAGATGGATGGCAAATGGGCGCAACTTTATTAATGTCTTCTAAAGACATGGGAAAACCAATGAAATATTCTCCTCCATCTTATGCAATTAAATATACACATGAAGGTGGACATAAAAGAAGGAAATTTGCAGGTTTTCAAGATGGAATTTGGTGGATAGAAATTGGAAGTGATGATGATATTATTGCTGATGCAGAAAAGAATAGACATACTTTAATGGCTTATCTACATGGTGTTTGGGATTATATAAAAAATTCAGGTAAATTTCCTGAAGCAGAAAATTTAGCTTTAGATTGGGTTGGCTCGTTACCAGCAAGAAGAGAATCTAGACGTTTTATAGGAGATTATTTTTTATCTGAAAAAGATTTAACTGAGCATAAACATTTTAATGATGCTGTTGCTTTTGGAGGTTGGTCTTTAGATGAACATAATCCTGGAGGAATTTTAGACATTAAAGAGCGTCCAAGTTTTTTTCATTATCATTTTAAAGAAGTGTATCAGTTTCCTTTTAGAAGTTTGTATTCTAAAAATGTATCTAACCTACTATTTGCAGGTAGAAATGTTAGTCAGACACATATAGCGTTATCTTCAAGCAGAATTATGGCAACTTGTGCATTACAAGGTCAAGCAGTTGGTACAGCTGCTACAATTTGTAATAAATATGATGTTTCGCCAAGAGTAGTGGCGCAGAAATACATAAACGAATTGCAAGAACAATTGTTACGAGATGATGTTTTTATTCCGAAAAGAAATGCAAATGATCCAAAAGATTTAGCTAAAAAAGCAAGTTTAATTTTTGGTTCTACTACTTTTTCTGGTGATGCAAAAAATCTTTTAAACGGAATTTCTAGAGATATTTACGGAGAAATAAATCATTGGCAATCTGAAGGGTTATCTGCAGAAATTCAATTAGAATGGAGTAATTCTGTTAACTTATCAGCAGTAGAAATTAAGTGTGATACCAATGTAAATAGAAATATTATGATGCGTAAAGACAGCAGAAATGATGATTTATATAGAAATGGAATTCCTACAGAAATGCTAAAATCTTTAAGTTTACAAGGACGTGTTAATGGTCAATGGATAGAATTAGGAAACATAGAGAATAATAAAACTCGTTTAATTAAATTTAAATTTAATGAAGTAAAAGTTACTGCAATAAAAGTAATTATGACAGAAACCTATGGCGCACAAAATGTAAAACTTTTTGAAGTGCGTTGTTATGCATAGAGTTTTACGAATACATGCTTTTTTTTTACGTAGAATTACATCAAATATAAAATAAGCAGATACTTTAGTCATTATATATTAAAAGAATGATGAATTTTATAAAAACCTATGTTTGGATTTTATTTCCGTTTATTTTTTTAAGTGGTTCTCTATTTTTAGAAAGTCCACAAAAAGAAATAAGACATACAATTTTGGTAAGTCATCCGGGAGAAAAAACAAAGATTTCAACAACACTTGTAGAGGTTCAAAATGAAAACGGATTGCCGATAAAATATTATACAGATGTAGAATCTGTAATTTGTTTAGAAAAAGTTTGTAAAGTAATTCCTGTAAGAATAATTTGGAATAATTTAGGAGAATATCAAGAATATAAATTAAAAGAAGGTGAAATTTTAGAAAAGTATGAAGATGATTTTTTTGAGTCTAAAGATTATATAAAATTACAATCTATTTTATCTAATCAAGCATCACCTTTTAAAGAGGTTTTTATTGAGGATGTTTTAACGGTGCCAAACGAAAATGATTACGAAGAAGTAGATGCTATTTCTGGAGCAACTGCTCTAGAATTAGATGAAAAAGATACAGTACCGGGTGCAGCTTTAACATGTTATACACTTTGGCATTGGGCAAATGGAAACTTAGTTTCTGTGATTAAAAGTATCACGGCAAAATCGGCTTCTACAAAACAATTACAAGATTTTTTGGTTGATAAAAATAATGCTTATTATTCTTTAGCGATTTATGAATTAAAGGTTAGAAGAGAGTACAAGAAATCTATAATAAATGCAACAATAGATAGGGTTTTACAAGATGATTCTTTGTTAAAAAGCACTTTTGAATATATAAATTTAGCTCCATCAGAAATTTATTTTTTTATTATAAAAGAAGTTTTTTTTAAAGGAAAAAAAGAGCAGAAATTGGCAGCAATAAAATCTTTAAAGTATAGTAGTTTTAAAATATCAAAAACTTTTTTAGATAATTTTAGTCAGGAACTTACAAGCTTAAAATCTTTTCAAGAAGTAACAGCTTTATTAGAGTTAATACAAGATAAAAATTTAAAATCTGTAAAAGTAATAGAAAATGTTGTGCCTCTTTTAAATAGGGATTTTTTAATAGCTAGAAGAGCATATTGGTTTTTGAAAAATAAGAAATTATTACCAAGTCAAGAGTTACTTGTAAGAGATTTTTACAATAAAAATAAGGAAAAACTTTAATCTAATTAAGTTTAAAGTTTTAAAATAATTTTATTATAAATAGCTAAAAAAAGCTTCATAGTTTAATGAAGCTTTTTTTTCTAAAATATTATTTTAAAATAGTTTTATAGTCTTTACTCTGTAATATATTTCTGTCTCATTTTTAAACCAGATTCATCATATTTATTTAATTGCTTAAACAATTCTGTTTGCATTTTTTTAGCAATTGTTGCATACTCTTTATCGTAATAAAAATTAATTAATTCATCTGGATCTTTTTGTAAATCGAATAAATAAGGTTTTTCTTTTTTGTCTATGACCAATTTATATCTATCATTTACTGCAGAAACCCACCATCCGCCAGACTTGGCAAAGTAGGTAATTCTGTCACTTGTAATTTCTTTTTTATTATTTGTAAAATCATCCGAAGTATCTAGACCGTGAAATTTTGCATCAGTTTTAACATTCATTAAACTTAAAATAGTAGGCGCAAAATCTACATTTGTATAGGCGGTATTTAATACTTTCCCTGCAGGAATTTTGTTTGGATAACGAATTACAAACGGAATTCTTGCAGAACCTTCATAAGGCACTCCTTTGTTACGTCTGTTGTGCTCAAAAAACATATCTCCATGATCGGATGTAAATACTATAATAGTGTTTTCTGTAAGATTATTATCATCTAAAAACTGAAGAATTCTACCGACAGAATCATCAATATGACTTACCATTCCAAAATATTGTTTTAATGCATTTTTTTCATTTTTAAATGCTTTTTTACCAAAAGCTTCATTATTGTCTGGTTTATTCCCTCCAGCCCAATATGGCTTTATTGCTGTATATTCTGCAGCCATTGTTTTAGGCGCTTCAATTTGTAAATCCTTATACATTGTATTGTATGGTGGTTTTGCATAATCTGGTGTATGTGGATCAGGAATTGACAACATCAACGCAAATGGTTTACCTTTATCTCTTTCTAATATTTCTAATGTTTTATCCGTAAAAAAATCGGTTAAATGAATCACTTCTTCCTTTGGTAATTTAGCAGCGACTTTTTCATTTATCCCTTTAAATTTACCATCTTTTATGTGGAAATAAGGAGCATGACCGCCTTTCATCATATAACGATTGTCTTCAAAACCTGCTTTATATTTAATATCAAAAGTATATTTTTCATGACCTGCCAAATGCCATTTCCCAACATAAGAAGTTGCATAGCCCTGATCTCTTAAAATGGTTGCAAAAGTTGGTATATCTTCACGAATATGCATGCCGTTTTTAGGAGCTCCAGTTGCCTGTGGATACAAACCTGTAACCAAAGATGCTCTAGATGGAGTACAAACTGGCGAAGCACAATAATAACTTGTTGCAATAGCACCTTCATCTGCAATTTTATCAATATTTGGTGTTTTAGAATTATTTCCTTTTCCCCAAACAAACGCCTGTTCTTCTGGTAATAATTTTTGATATGCGCTTAATGTTCTAAAATTATGTTCATCTGTATGAATGATAATTAAGTTAGGTTTTTCATAGGTTTCTACCACTGTTTTTGTGGTGTTAGAAACTGTTTTTTGACCTTTACAACTCCAAAAAGAGATTGCAGCAATTATAGCGATCAGTAATATATTTTTAAATTTCTTCATCTTACTTCTATTTAAATTTACGTGTTGATTTTATGGTTTCATCTTGATCTGCATCTACATAATTCTTGGGCTTTCCGTATCTTTCTTTACTCGCCTTTTTTCTTTTAATTGGAATCCATTTTTTTAATGCTGATACTTCTTTTTGATACTTAGAATTAGAAATTAAATTATTCCATTCATTTGGGTCTTTAATAACATCATATAGCTCTTCTTCTCCTGACAAATACTGTATATAATGATATTGCTCTGATAAAACGGAGGTTCCTTCTGATGAAACGGTAACTCCTGGATATTCCCATTCTGATGTAGGGTTTTTTAATAGGTTAGAAAAATCATGACCATCTAAATTTTCTTTTTTAGGTAGTTTTGCTAAGTTGATTAGCGTTGGATATAAGTCTAATAAACTAACTGTTCTTTTTAAAATAACGGTCTCTTTCATACCTGGTAATTTTACAAAAAACGGTGGTTTAACAGCTTCAGACCATAGAGTGTTCTTTAAATAACGTTGCTTTTCACCCAAATGCCAGCCATGATCTCCCCAAATAACAACAATTGTATTATCTGCATGATTACTTTTTTCTAAAGCATCCATAACAATGCCTAAACACTTATCTACAAAACTTACATTTGCCAAATAAGCTCTTGTTGCTTCTTTATTAAGATTGTGTTTTTTAATCCATTTGTATTCTGCTGTTGGTTTAAATTTTTGCTTTCCGTTGGCATCTGTAATATCTACTAAATCGTCTTCTTTTATCAATATATCTTCTATTTTATTGATATCATATAGATCAAAAAACTCTTTAGGCACAAACCAAGGTAAATGTGGTTTTATAAAACCTACAGACATAAAAAATGGTTTGTCAAAATCTCTTTGCAATTGTTTTCTTGCCCAATCTGCAACTCCAAAATCTACAGTTTTTTCAAATTTATCTTTAGTTGGCCCCCAACTTAATTTTGCTTTTTTCTGTTTATATTCTGGTTTTACAACGCCATTTATTGATCCCGCTTTAGAAGAGGTAACAAATTTTTTATCTGCTGCATCATTATTATACCTTCTTGCTCTAGCAAATTCATCAAAAGCCCATTCGCCAAAATCTGTTTTTCCGTTTTTGGTTCCGTGTTTATGAAACATTTTTCCGTTAGAAAGTGTATGATATCCGTTTAAAGAAAAATATTCTGGTAAAGTTGGATTCTCTTTTACAATATCTGAATACAACATATTATCTGAATTCCCATAAACACCAGAAGTACTTGGTAAAAATCCAGATAAAATTGCAGAACGAGAAGGGCCACAAATAGGTGCTGGAGTTATGGCGTTTTTAAAAACCATTGATCCACTTTTTGTTAATTTATCCATATTTGGAGTGATGGCTTGCTTATTTCCTTCTAATGGACTTACCCAATCATTTAAATCGTCTATTGCAATGAATAGAATGTTTGGTTGTTTCTGTTTTTGTGCAAAAAATGAAAAACAAATTAATACGTATAATAAAAATAATGGTGTTTTTTTCATCATTAATAACTTACATCAATAAATCGTAGAGAACCAGCAGGAACAGTTAAATTCATCTTACTTTTAGTTACTTTTAAATCTTCTTTACTTAAAATATCACTTACAGATTTCGGTTTTCTATGTTGAAAAGTGATGATTACATTTCTTTCTTCTGGTTCAATATAACCTGGATCCATTAAAATAATTCTTGTGTGATTTTCATCAATTTTAATAGCAGACCATGCAGCTCCTTTTACCAAAATTGGTAATTGTTTTGCACCACTTTCTACAATATTTTTAAAGGTTGATTTATATTTCTTAGCAGTAATAAATTCGCTATTTAAAAAACCTTGTTTTCCGTTACTTATACTAAAGGGAATATTCGATTTTAATAATTCCTTTTGAGATTCAACAGGCGCTATTGGTACCATTCCGTTTGGTATTTCTGGCATATAATTTAACCATCGGTAATCTACACCCAAAGCAATTTTAGAATAATCATGACTAGGAATATCGGTTCCTGCCCAATGCATTTGTCCTACAGAAAAAATAGCATTTTCATCATCCTTTTTATATTGTTTTAATTCGTGATGTGTATCTACAGAATGTACCAGTTTTGGGTCAATATCTTTTATTAAATGCCAAGAACCAATAGATGTTATATTCTCTTTTTCTACAATTGGTAAAACTCCAGATTTCATTAACGCAAATAAAATATTAAGACCTGGATCTTCTACAAAACCAGAAGTTGAAACGACCCCATAACGAGCTCCATAAGCAGCCATCATAACACCTTGCCTTAAATATGGAGAAACAGAATTTTGTCCTCCAGGAGTCAATGGTCTCCAACTTGTTGGGTTATCATCAATTAAGCGCATCGCAAAATCATTAACATAACCACCATTTCTCATTCCTATTCTGCCTGCTAAATTTAAATCTTGAATTCTATTGCTTGTATCTTCAGAAGCCGGCACTAAAATATCGCCATATTTTCCAGAAAAAAACATCTCTTTCCATAAAGGTAAATGTGATGTTGCTGCCCAAAACATATTCTTATATCTAAAGTATAACTTTGCTCTGTTATTCTTTCTAATTGCTTTTGCTAATCTTGGTAAATATTCATTTACAAAATGGATAACTCTTGGGTCTTTTACATTGTCCATTTCTGCGTAAACAAAACCATAACAGGTATTTGGAGCTACTCTTAAAATTTCTTCTAAAGTTTCTATTTGTATATAAAAAGGGTCATTACCATGACCTGCCCAAAAAGTAAAAGGTTGATTTTCTGCTTCATAATCTTTCGCCATTTGTATAATTTGCGCTCTTGTGTCTTCGTATTTTCCTCTCTTATCTTTTTTTAATGCCGACTTTCCTATCTTATTTACCAAATACGTTCTGTCTGTAGCTTCTTTTGGAGATTTTTGAATGACAAATTTGATATCATTACCATGTAGTTTTTTAATCTTTGCATCTTCTGCGTCTTTTGTAATCATCACCCAACTTTTGTCAGATTTTTTTTGATAACTAGGCAACTCAAAATTCAGTGTTTGTTTGTATAATTTGTCTAAATTATCTTTTACACGAGCCATTGTACCTTGTAGTTTTTGCGATGTTTGAAGCCAATTTTTCTTCTCTAAATTAAAAAAGTAAACACCATTTCCTCCATCAACTTCTCCTGTAGCAATTAATTGTTTGCTTTTTTGATCCAATACAAAATCACTAAAAACTAATTGATCATACTTTTTACCTTTTGTTTCTATTAGATTTCCTTTTAAGTCTATTCTATACAAAATACCACCATATTGCATGATAATTTCATCTTTTAAAGGCTGTAAACTAATCCCTTTTAAATGAGCATATCTTTGGATATCTCTTTTTCTATCTCCTTTAAAACGAGAAACAATATTAAAATCCCCATCTAATCCAAAAAACATTGGCGTCCAAGAAAGATCACCAAAAAACAAGATTTCGTCTTTACCGTTTTTATTAATATCTGATACAGAAATATCTGTAACCATTATTTTTGTTAAGTCTTTTAATTCTTTCTTTTTTATAGTGGTTTCTATTAGCACTTGTTTTGTTTCTGCATCTAAAATCCCCATAAATTCCCAACGAAATTTATCATGATTATACGTCATCAGAAAAAGTGATTCTTTATTTTTTGATATAAATTTTCCACTTTCAATTTTTCTTATAACTCCTTCTATTTTGATTGATGAAACTTGTTCTCCTTTTGCATTTAATTCATATAATTGACCATCATTACCTCCTGTAAAAATCTGAATTTTACCATCATTTTTTACAACTGCAATTTCTGATAAACGTACTTTATGATCTGGTGTATATTGCCAAAGTAAATTACCATCACTATTAATACAGTATACAATTCCATTACCAGCAACCGCTAATAAATCATCAGAACCATCCTTATTAATATCTTCCGCTAAAATTTCAAAAATAACAGATGGTTTGTTAATTTTATAATTCCAAAGTTCTTTTCCTTTTAAAGTATAGGCAGAAACATTGCTTGATAATTCAGAAAAATAAAGTACTTTATTCTTGTTTACATTGGCAATAACAGCATTTCTGATACCATTACCTTCTGTATGAAAATTCTGAGCTAAAAAAATATTTCCTGTAAATAAAATTACTATCGTTAGTGTCGATTGTATCCATTTTGAAAAACAATAATAAGAACCTTTTTTAATATTCATTTTTTTTCTTTTGATTTCTTCAAAGATCAAACACATATTTACTAAATAAGTGTGATTGCGTAAAAGAAATGTGTTTGTGAATTTATATATGAAATTTAGACTGCAAAAAAAAGGAAAGTCTTAATGTTTATTTAAAAAATTAAGCATTTATTAGAATAAAAATATTATGATGCCTAGCGTCTATGAAATCTCTAATTCTTTAAAAATTGCATTTACATTCTTTTCTTTTTTCTTTTAGTTGCATTTTTTTTAACATTATAATTTGGGTTTTCATTCATCATTTGTGCACCAACAGAAATTTGCCATTCTTTTAAATTTTGAAGTAACTCTATTGCTTTTTCAGGTTGATTTATAGCCAGATTATTCGTTTCGTATGGATCTATAGATAAATCATACAATTCTAATTTTCCATCTTCAAAAAACTCAATTAATTTATAATTTTCTTTTCGAATGGCTCCATAAGGTTTGGTTCTATGATAATGAGGATAATGCCAATAAAAAGTGTCTCTATCTAATTTTTTTGAAGTTCCATTGAGCAACGGAAGCATGCTAATTCCATCTTTATGGTCATTTGGGCGTAATGGTAAATTGGCAAATTCTAAAAATGTAGGGTAAAAATCTGTGCCAATAATAACCTCATTACTTACGGTACCTGCTTCTGTTTTTCCAGGCCATTTTATAAGTAAAGGTTCTCTGACACCACCTTCATGTGAAAAACCTTTATAACCTTTTAAACCTCCAGTTGTCTCATCAAAATTACCTCCATTGTCTCCAGTTAGCACAATAATTGTGTTTTCTGAAATCCCTAACTCCTCTAACTTTTTTACAAGTCTCCCCACACTATTGTCTAATGCTTCCACCATTCCTGCTCTTTTAGGATTGATGTATTCATTTTTTGAATTGGTGAAATTTATAGCTTTTTCTTTATATTTTTCTTCTAAATTAGGCGGACACATAATAGGCCCGTGCACTGTGTAATAAGAAAAATACAATAGAAAAGGGTTCTTTTTATTTGTAGTATCGATAAACTGAAGTGCAGCATCTGTTAACTTATCCGTTAAAAAATCTCCCGGTTTTCCATCATCTAAATTAGGCATTTCAAAAGGAGAAAAGTATTTCCCTTTTCCTTTGGGTTGTCCCCATTCTTTTCCGCCAACATTAATATCAAATCCGTGATTGGTTGGGTAATGTTCCTCAAAATCAGGCTGATTAGAAGGCATTAAGTGCCATTTTCCAAAAAAAGCGGTTGTATAACCTCCTTCTTTTAAAGCTTCTGGAAGAGTAGTTAATTGATGTTCAATTCGTGTATTCCAATCAGGAACCGACAACTTTGCATTTGGAAACTTGTGTCCCGAAATCCAATCTGTAAGATGGGTTCTTGCAGGATATTGTCCTGTTAAAATAGCGCCTCTAGAAGGAGAACAAACCGTGGCAGCTGCATACGCATTGTTAAATAACATACCCTGACTTGCTAATTTATCAATGTTTGGCGTTTCATTAAATTCAGCACCATAACAGCCAAAATCTCCAAAACCTAAATCATCAACCAATAGAAAAACAATGTTGGGCTTTTCTTGACTAAAGCCAATTATTGTACACAAAAATAAAATTGAGAATATTATATGTTTTTTCATTTAAATAATAATTAAATATTGAATTGACAATTACTTTTTATACTCCTAAAATAGCATATTTATTTTGCAGTTAAAATTTCACCCTGTTTATTGTATGCTTGTACATCGCCTGGCCCCATATCATCTGCTAAAATGTAAATAATATTTGGACGTTCTTGAGCTTGAAATACTTGAATTACAAACACAAAACCCAATAAAAAAACAATTGCTTTTCTCATAATTTATAGCTCTTTATCCTATCTATAACTGTTGTTTTTTTCTCTATACTTTCTATACTGATGAGATATTTGTATCGCTTTTGCCAATTCATTTGGTCCGTAATCCCAATATTCATCAATTACCTTATTACATTCAAACTTTGGATCGTCTTCTTTATATTCTTTTCTTAATGCCTTTAATTGTGATTTTAATTCGGTAACTACTTTTGCGTATTTAGCGTTATTGAACAAATTATTCATTTCTGAAGGATCCTTTTCTAAATCGTATAATTCCCAACCCGGAGGCGTTTGTGGGGTATCACTTTTTTCTAAAGCGCCATAAAAGAATAACAACTTGTATTTTTTAGTTCGAATTCCGATATGTGCAGGATTGTCATGACTAGACATGTGCATCCAATAATGATAATAGGCTGCTTGTTTAGTATCTTTTGCTTCTTTACCTGTTTCCATTTCAGTTCTAAAACTTTTTCCTTGCATATAGGTTGGTTTTTCAACACCTGCATAATCTAACATCATAACAGGATAATCTACATTTTCGATAATGGCATCAGAACGTGTACCTGCTTTAATTGCTTTTGGATAACGAACAATAAATGGCATTCTCATTCCTTCTTCATAACCCCATCTTTTATCGATATAATCATGTTCTCCTAAATAAAAACCT